>DUKK01000154.1 GCA_013329355.1 Candidatus Poseidoniaceae archaeon
CCATAGCCCCAGTCACCGAGAATCATGCCATAAAATATGGGGAAGGTGAACGTCATCAACAGTGTTGGGTCAAATGTGCCATACTTTGGTCTTCCAACCAAGTCAACCAGAAGTTCGAATGGTTCGGAGAATTCACCATTCTCAAATTTTATCGGAGGTTGAGCATCGTCGTGATGCTCCTCTGCATGGTATGTGCCGTTTCTAATAGCGCCGATTGCCAAATCTAGTTCAGGGAGGTTAATTTTGCCATCTCTATTGATATCGATAGCGGCAAGGAATCTAGCCATATTTAGTGGTGGCATATCTGGAATGTCCGCCTTCTGCATTGCAGCTTCGATTTCGGGAAATTCTAAATTACCTGAATGGTCGAGGTCCATATTGTTAAAGAAGTCAAATACCGACAAACCCTTACTGTCCAAATAATCTGATAGCATCGTCAATTCTTTTGGAACTTCCTTGCTGTGTGCAGAATTATCATGTCCATCATCGCCGTGATGATGGTCGTCCACATATTGCTCGATTGTCACATGTGAGGCGGCTGAAGATAACGCGGACTCAACTTTGGATTTTTCTCCGGATGGAACCCAGCCGTCGAGAACAAATGCCTGATTGCTGACTGCCAGTAGTGTTGGAGCAGTAAAGATTGACTCTTCCCTTTCCAAGTGCTCCAGTAGAATTACCAGGTCTCGTCCATTATCACTTGTCCACTTATTCACCGCCTTGTTTGCAGAATCTATCTTGGCCTGAAGGGTTTGAATGTTTGAGTTGGCATCGGCAATCATCTTGTCGGCTGTGCCTTCACCAGCAGGAATCTGAATCGGTTTTGCACCGAGTGCGCTTAGGCCAATTTGGACTGCCGCGCTATCGGCCGGCCGGCAAGCCACTGCAACAACACCTTTTGCCGCTTGCAGCTCAATATCAGAAAGAATATCAGCGAATTCCGCGTGTGCCTTCGACGCCTTTGAGGTCTCAGCGATAAATAACTCGACACCATCGAAGCCGGCCATCAAATCCAGAGGGATGCCGAGGGGGGCAACTCTACCAAGTGCTTTTATTCGCTCCTCCAGTTGGGTAATTTCTGACTCTGCATCTCTAATGCTATCTATGTTGTCAAGAGCATTGTCGATCTGTTCAGCCAAACTGTCAGCGAGTTTTTTGACCTCGGCGACTGATTTTGGCCCGTCTGCGTTAACTGCGCCAATTTCCGCTTGTAATGCTCTTGCTTTGGTTAGTAGTTGACTTACTTTTGAGGATGATTCGGAGGATATTGATTTACCAACTCCGATGCCGTCTTCAAAGTTACCATATTCTTCGATGTGGACGCAGCCAAGATCTGCACAAATTCTCAATACTTCTTCCATTTTTTCAACAGGAGATGCCACTGTTAATCGAGACATTTCGGCAGTTTCAAACACGGCAATCACCTACAAAGAAGTCATCGTTTTTAGAATATGGTCGACGGCTTTGGAGATATTCTTGGTAGCGGTAGTGGTTACCGAATCGACGGATTTTGCTCCTTCTTTGTGCACTTTGTCAGCAGCTTTGGATGCTTCATCACGAGCTGCATCAAGCGTTGCTTGAGTGTTTGATACCGAATCATCAGATGCCTTGGATACCAACTCAGCAGATTGTTTGCGAGCGTCCGACAATATTTTTGATGCTTCTTCATTGGCCTGAGACAACTGTCTTGCAGCCTCTCTTTCGGTTTGTTTGATTTTTCGCAAGACATCCGCCATTGTCAAAGTCATCACCTGTTATTTATTCCAACTATAGGGGGTTTATGAGTGTAATGATTTACCACAGTATACAATTTTTAGCAAAAAGGAAATGTGGGGTCAGTTATCTGGTTTATGTCCTCTAAATCTACTCGCCATACCAAGTGGCATTAGTAACCTGCCTTGCACATTTTCAAAGCCGACCTCACGCATAAGTTTTCGATAGTATCCGTTGGTTCCATAATGTGAATAGGTTTTGGCCAAACCCTTCCAAGGATGATCCTTCTTTTTAGTAACATAGCGCGCCATCCATTGCACCACTGTTGACATCCATATTCGGCCTGCAAGGCCGTGTAACCAATTGGCTTTTCCAGCGTCACATATCACTAATTGGCCACCGGGTTTAAGGACTCGCAGTATTTCTTCTAAGCCCTTTTTCTTGTCTTGAAAATCACGGAATGAGAAGAGGCAGAATACCCTATCAAAAGTATTGTCTGGTAACGGAATGGATTCGGCAATCGCTAGTACATAATCGGCTGGCCCCTCACCTCGTGTTTTCCGCGCCTCATTGACTCTTACTCTGGCGACGTTTAGCATTTCTTCTGAGGGGTCTAAGCATGTCAAATTTACTTTTTCTATGTCTTCAGCAAATGATCCGGGACCACAACCGACCTCCAAAACACTCATTCCGGGTTTGGCATGATTGCGAACATTTTTGCGCCATATTGCGTCTTGGCCGAAGGTCATCAATCGGTTAACTCGATCGTAGTTTGGAATGGATTCTTCCAATTGAGATTCTAGTATCTCCCACTCATCTAGGTCAATACCGGATGGGTCATAACCGCCTGTTGCACTGCGGTCCGCCATGAGGATAGGTCAAGCCCGCCCTCTTTGGACATGTCGTTTCCAATTTAGGCGATACGCTCGACCGTTTCTGGCGTGATTCCCTCTTCGGGTGTAACTCTGAAAACTAGGATTTTCAAATTCTCCGGCGCGTTTCTGAATTTTGACACCATCATAGAAGTCTCAAAATCGGACCCTATTGTGCGGACTTGGAAGGACAGGACCATATCAGCAATGGATGCTAGTTCCTGTTTGACATTGGGTGACAAACCATCGGTTGAGACAGTAAGAAATAACAAGCCGCGATACATTTGAGCGTGAGCCTGCAACATCCTAACCATCGCAACAACCCGAGCGGGATCATCTCGCTGCAAAAAGAAATCTAAACTATCAACAACTGCTCTAAAATAAGGGCCTAGTGCCATTACTTCATTGGTAACTTCTGTTAAGTAATCTTGATTACTTTCATCGACAAATCTTGTCTGCGCTAGCCTCTGGATATCTTCAAGACGAAATCCCTCTAGACGGTATCTGCTGGCGAGTAACTCTTTTTCCAAGACGTTGGAATTATACTCCTCGCCGATGGTCCTGACATTAATGTCAAGTGGCCAACTGTATTTTTGAAAAATTCTCACAATTTCTGCCTGCCCTTCATTAGTCGATATGTAGATGGTATTTTCCGCCTCTTCGGCAGGTGATACAAACTGTTTAGCAAATAATTCACTGCCAGAGCCAGTGTCAGTGAAAGCAATCATTGTGAACCCGCGTGGAACTCCGCCACGCATTTCATTATCGAATTTTGGCACGCCAAACGAACCAACTTTACCGAAGAAATCCTCATCCTCTGCGTCGAATTGTATTTCTTTTGCCATCCAATCAACACCTAATGAATTACCACTTGCCCTCTATCGACTAAATCTGTACAATACAAATCTAGGTTGGACAAT
The DNA here is from genome assembly GCA_013329355.1 of Candidatus Poseidoniaceae archaeon. GTDB lineage: Archaea > Thermoplasmatota > Poseidoniia > Poseidoniales > Poseidoniaceae > MGIIa-L1 > MGIIa-L1 sp9354u. The sequence continues at coordinate 3,506 of DUKK01000154.1, forward strand.
ACCAATGGTGGTGTCTGGTCTGGAACATTGAGGATAACTGATAGTACATCTTGCTGTCTGAAGGTATTGATGAATGTGTGCAGATACTCAGCTAGCATTCTATCATCATTGTAAATCGCTAACGCATTGACGCTATCAACGAAGACAAAGTTACGCTCAGATTCATTGGTTTGGAGGATGTATAGTGTCCTCAACAAAATGGACTCTAGCATGATTGGGCTATCGACAAAATGGACGTTTGTGTAAGGAATATTAGTGCCCCCCAAAATACCCGAGGATACTAGATCAATGAATTGGATTTGTGATACATCGATACCAACCGATTCAAAGGCCTGAATGACCTCAGCAGCACCTCTGCTGGCGGAGATGTATACCCCTTTCATCTCGAACATTTGCAGCAGTGGAATGAGGGTGCTTGCAGTAACCATAAATGAGTTTGAATTGCCACACCTAACCTGGACCGAACTGTTCAGTGAAACTTCGGTTAGTTGGTCAGCTATACCTTGATCTAGTTCAAACACTTCAAGTCCCCCATCGGTTAACATTGTCGCTTATAGCACCCCATTTTAACATGGGTGTTAGCATTACCCCGAGCGGTGTCAATTCAATTGCATGCTTAGCTCTACTGTGAGAGGTTCCACGCATCTTGACAACCTGCAAGAATCGTAGTAAATGTCCCATTCTCTCAATATCGCCAAGCACGATGATGCCATCACAAATTGCTTCTTCAACACCAAATGAGGACCAATGAGCATTTTCAGTTGCAGAGGTTATTTCCGCTATTAATATGGTCGTGCACCCCAGTGTTGCTAATTTCTTACCCAGAGTAAACAAGAAGTCGCGAATTAGTTGCTCCGATTTAATTTTGTAACACAAGGTAGTTACTGAGTCAATTACCAACCTCGTTACCCCGATAGTATTGACAATATCGACAATCGATTTAATCAACGAGTGAACGTCGTCAAGGTCAAATGTTGATTTTTCCAAGCCAAGCCATGAATATAGCACATCCATATCAAAGACATTTATCAGCCCTGTATCAACCATTTTCATATCAAAAAATGCGAACTGTCGGATGTTTTCAAGCAATTTTACTGAGGGTTCTGTAGCGGTAAAATGTGCACATGCTTCGCCAGCGTTAGCACCTCTTACCAAAAATTCCATCCCTAAGGTAGTTTTTCCTGAACCGCAGGTTCCTGCAGCCAGTACTGTGGAACCATATGGTATTCCACCGCGCAATATTTCATCAAGACCGTGAACGCCGGTCACACACCTATCACGAGAATACATACCTGCTGGCTGCATGGGAACAATACCGCTAACCCTCACAGGTTCATGAAGCATCCGATTATTGTGCCCGGTTATGAATAGATTGAGACTATGGCAAAATTCCAGGAGTTGGATTATTTGACGTTTCCCAGTCCTCAACTGTAGGAGGGTAAGCATCGCCGATGTAAACTAATGATTGGCTTGGGGTCAGGAAATATCCGGTATCGCCTCCCCAGGTTACCCGCATCACCTCATACGGCTGGAATTCGCTTAGCTGTGTGTATGACAAAATTACAACTCCACCGCCATCATTTAGCATATTTAGCTGACCAACACCTAGAAATCCCTCACTCCCTAAATCAATAATGTGATCAGCATTGCCAGTGTTTTGAGAATTGGGGTCTCCGGTTAATATTGTCAGCGAATTGCCCGAAATTACACCTGCACGTAACAGCAAATTAGTATTCTGATTTGGCGAGGTATGAGTAAGGCTCCACCCATTCATATCAATAGCGAAATTATTAGGATTGTACATTTCTATCCACTCAGGAGAACCGGAGACCGATCTTGGGCTTATCTCGGTGATGTGTAAATCGTTAGCCTTTCTTCCGCCGTTATGAATCTCAAGGATGAGTAAGAACTTTTCTTGCCCAACTTGGATTTCTTTGAACGAGGAGGAGGATGCTTGTGCTGTTCCCCGCTCTGTACCCCCGCTAAATAGCGTTAAATTCGCGCGATTCGGTATATTTGATTCGGTTATCTTGATCTCTAAATACAAACTATATTTGCCACCCAATCCGATTCCCCTTGCCAAATTGTCCTCAGTTATGTTACTCAGTGAGTCAATGCGATTGAAGTCTAGGCGGTGCCCATCCATAAGACCGGCAAGGACAATGCCTTGATTCAATCGCTCAATTGGTTGTATGTGCCACTCTGAGGTTGAATTCGAGTAATCATAGGTGCCATCATCGAACATCGGAACAAACCATCCACCGTCAGATGTCATTCTGTTCAAGCCTTGTGCTGCTGCCCTGTCGAGACGATCAACTGATGTGTCGTTAGAGCCCATCTCTAACTGTGCCAACGACAGAAATGCAGTTAAAATCATCAGGAATAAGGTAAATGCGGATAGGAATTCAATTACTGCAGTCATACCATTCTCATCTCTCTCTAGAGATACGCGAATGGAGTTCATGATAACCCGAACACCAGCCAACTCAAGAGGCTGCCGATGGAACATCGCGATTATCCTCAAATTCACCAGATATCGGTAATTCTCGCCGATGAGTCTTTGAATGTCAATTGCTAGGAACCCATATGAGTGTGGCGACTAAGCAATCTAGGAGTCACAAATTTTCTAGCGTTTCTGTGGTCATCCTGATGGTGTTAACCTCACTGGCAAGCTTTGCGTTGGTTGACCACGCAAAAGCATCAACAACTGGCAACATATCTATAATTGGGTCAACCCCCTCAGAATTTGATTTTATTCCCGCTTACGAACCAACCTACTTCACTGTCGAGCTAAACAATTCTGATACCGACCCATCTGACCCAAGAACTATTAGTTGGTATGTGTGCTTGGGGGAAAAAGTAACCAATGTGTGTATCTCCCAACGGATCGATGAGGGTTCAATCCTTGTCCCCCCCATGGCACCTGGTGAGGTTAGTAACTTCACTTCAATGAGTGGTTTTTATCCAAACGGGATAAACGAGACAATTACGGTAATCTACCAGTTTGATGAGCTTGACGCGAATCCAAGCGACGACATACTCAATTTTAAACTAAATTCTACCTTAGAATATACTGATTTCAAAATCGAAGTAAATGAAAACATAATCGATAGTTTGTCAAATCTTGCATTCTATAACGGCATTCCTTTATTGTCAAACAACACACAATACAACATAACTTTTTCTGGATTTGCTAACTTGTGTGCAACCTGCCACTTGAATGCATCACTAGGATGGCAACTGTGGAATGAAAATCAATCTAATATGATAACAGAAAACTACGAGTATACCGAAAATTTCCCGAAGTATTCCTTTTACAAGTCATTTCAGATGATGTTACCGGCTTTTGAACACGATGAAGATGGTACCTACACCCTTGTTTACGGCATTTTCGATTCAACCGGGAACCCCTATGCAGATCTCAATGATGGTAATAATTTGAACTCAGTAACAATTGTCATAGACACCGAATTAGATATCACAATCGATAATTTATACCCCAGCCACAATCCATCAGCGCTGAATTATTTGTATGGTGAAGACATGGTATCAGTGTTAATCAGCAATAGTGGTAATACCACGGCCAACTCTTTCGCACTCAATCTCATAATCTCGGACAGTGAAGGAGAACAAGTCAGCCAAACATGTGATGTTGATTTCTTGTCTCCTAGCCAGCAAAGAACTTGCGTATTCAACATGCCAATGCATGGTAGTGCTATCAATATCCAAGCAACACTGCCATCTCAGATAGGCGAAATTTTCGATTCAAACACAGCAGACAATACGATTCAAGAAACTGCGGAAGTGATTGTTTCCCAAATGTCGACTACTATTGAAATCAGTAACCAAAAGGAGTGGTATACCGATGCAGAAACTATTCCAATCACGGCAAGTATAAACCCATATTCGCCTGGTCCAGTTAACTTTTCATGGTGGTATTCTGGTTTGATAAACATTGACTACGGTCAACAGATTTTGCTAAATACCTCAGACTACGGCTTAGGCAGTCACACTTTCAAACTCATTAGCACAGATGTTTTAGGCAATAGTGAAATTTTATATTTCAGCATCTTAGTCTATTCCCAGATATACATCGACAACGATCCTTATTACTCCGCATCAGCGACATCACCTTCCAATACTGTTGAAATTATCCACGACTCAGCCCTACCAACTATCAGACAAGACTACAACATTGGCGGGAACAATATGCCTCTGATGTTATACCAGTTTGATCTTGTTGATACTAGTACAAATTCTTCAATTTTTGACGGACAAAACTGGTTAGATGTTGAATTAAATCTATTTCATACCCTACCAGAGGGAGTGTCATATACGGATGTCGAGTTAAGAAAACTAGATTCATTTGACGACCAAAATTGGGAGTATTTCAACCAAGAGCACTATGGCTTTGTCAATCAAACCGTGATGTTTGCAAGATTATATGAACCAACAACAATACTTGTCATCGGCGATTTGGGTGAACCTAATATTGAAGCAAGAAATTTCTCAGTTGGATTGATTTCTGACGGCAACCTGAAACTCACTTGGGACGATTATGGCGACACGAATAGTGATTACCTGATTGGATGGAACATCCATCAGAAAATAGTTCCAGAGTTTGGCGGCACTATTTTCGAATCTCCCCAAGAAAATTATAACCAGTTAATTTGGGATGATTTAGTTTTAGATTCCTTCAGAGCTTTCGTACCCTTAGGCCAAACCAGCTGGGATGATTTAATCCCTGTACCGGATGGGTTTTGCTCCTCTTATGCAATTATACCAGTTGATAGAACTGGTGATACATTCAATCAGTTAGCCAACGTATCCATGGAAAACGGAACTGCTGCACCTATATGTGGTGACTCTACCCCACCTTCGACCTCAGTTGGAAATATGCAGAGCAGTTCTAGATTCACCAATGATACCTCATGCTTCGATCAATATAGAGATTGGAATATGTGCTATGAAGTGACAATTTCGTGGATTTGGCCAACTGCAGGTGAAACAAATGAGACCTGGGATATGTATCGCACCGAACAGAACCCAAACGGAATGGACTTAGCACTCTTAGAGCCGATTCTCAGTAACATGACTTATACTCCAGGCGACACTTATACCTACACTGTTAGTGGCATGGATGACAATACCATTAGACCAATGAAAACGTTCTACTACATTCTAACCCCGAGTGATGAATACGGCAACGAGCGGACGGTTATTATCTATCCATCAGCAAATGTCGCACGGTTGCACATTGAGAATGAATGGTGGGATTATAACCAACACGTCATTCCGGAACCTGAGCCAGAACCAGAGCCACCGCTTGGAAGTGAATGGTTAGGAGACTTCTCTGATAACCTAGAGCAGCAAGAATTTCAAACAGCAGGAATTGTTACTCTCTCCACCTTGTGTGTCGGTGTCATAATGCTGGCTTTCATAACCAAGCGACTGAAAAGGCTTCGTAGAGTGGTTAATGCAAGAAACAAGAGGCTAGCAGCAGAATCGATGGCAGATGAATTTGACGACTTCTTTTGATTTGGCGCGGCAGGGGAGATTCGAACTCCCGAGGTGAGACACCACCGGATTAGCAATCCGGCGCAATGGCCAGGCTATGCGACTGCCGCAGTAAACTCAGCGAAATTAGTTGCAGTCATGAATATGACGGTTGATATTTGGCCAGCTAGTTTTGCGATAGAGGGCCAAAATAGCCCAGGGAATCAGGCGGAATCACGCTGACTAACACCAATAACAAAAACATCCAACCTAAGTAATAAAGCGACCTGAAAAACGATTTTGCTGCTTTAGGCATTCTACCATTGCTATCAAACGGTTCATCTGGATCAATAGCCCACACAGAGGTAGCATACCACAAGGTAAGACCGCCAGCAATGAATGCCCATATCAAGGGCAAGCCCGATTCGGGCCAAAAACACGGAACCGACCCAAGCATAAAGAGTAGTACACAGTAAACTTTTGATTGAAATAATGTATGTTCAGCACCCTTTACCTCATTCATCATTGGCACTTTTGCTTGAGCATATTCACCTGATCGGTATAGCGCTAGAGCCCAAAAGTGTGGTGGAGTCCAGAGAAATATCAGGGCAAACAGCATCCATGGAATTGCTGAGCCTAAATCTAACGGATTAACTCCACCGGTGTAATCTGCAGCTGCTACAGCCCACCCAATCAGCGGCGGAGTAGACCCTGCAATACCCCCAATCACGATATTTTGTGGAGTCCGCCTCTTCAGCCAGATGGTATAAATCACCACATAGAAGAATACAGAGAAGAAAGACCAAAACGCCGCCTTCCAACTTACCAGAAAGAAAACTGATGAACCCAGGATTGCAATCAATGTTCCAAAGATTAGTGCACCCTTAGCGGAAATGTGACCCATCGGCACCGGCCGGTCTTGGGTTCTGCGCATATACCGGTCAATATCTGCATCATACCACATGTTGATGGCATTTGAACCACCAGCGGATAGGGTGCCACCGATAACGGTAATAACTGACGCGTAAAGCGTGTCACCCCAACTACGGTGTACGTCAATGAGACCATGTCGTGATAACAAATCATGAACCAGAATAGCACAAATTGCGGTGATCTGCAACAGGACAATTACTCTTAATTTCATCAATCTGACGAACACTTTTGGCCATCCTGGGTGAAGGATGTCCACTTGTCTATTAGCCATGAAATCACTCTTCATTGTCTGACAAGTTGTTGGTGCTCAATCTAAACATCATCGGCCCACTAGCCGCAACTATGAATGTCGATACGCCACCCAGCAGATGTAATAGAGATATCCATTCAGGAAATTCGCCAATTTTAGCTTTAATCAAGTATGTAGCGCCGATCACAAGGTTCGCAAACCACAGTATTGATGTGAGTAACAGCGCGTTGTAGAACGGTTTGGCATTGCTGTAATCTGCTTGCTTTTCTTTCAGCCTTAGCAAGGCAACAATCAATACCACTCCGACAAGCAACGCACCTACTCTGTGTATCATTTGCACCAAAATACCTGAATTTTCTAGGGTGGGCAGAAACTGACCGTTACATTGAGGCCAAGCATCAGGGAATCCCACCGAGCATGATTGATTATATTGGCCACCAGCGGTAGACGAAACCCATGCTCCCAAAACCAACAAAATCAATACTGATACAGCAATTAAGTCAAACTTTTTCCGATAGAGCTGCTTAAAATGTGGTGCGACTTTGAGAAACCGCCATTCAACACCTTCCTTAACTCGAGTTAGTTTGTGTTGCCATAAAATTGACGCAGTGAAAATAGATGCCAGCGATAGATGCATTGCTACTGACCAATCAGCATTGTCGTAAAACACAGTTATCGCACCCGCAATAGCTTGGATTACAAGCAGTAACGCAATGAAAACCGCTGAGTAGAAATTCCGTTTACCATAGAAATCAATCTTGCGCCTAGCCACGGCAACATTGAGTATCACTGGTATAGCAATCACCCCAACTAAGGCCCGATGGAACCATTCAAGAAATATTTCGAACACAGTATAACGATGGTCCGCTCCCCTCGAATCGATTTCATCAGGATTTTCTTCCCAATACGCTGCTTGTTCTTGCTCAGAAATATCGAAACCATAAGTTCCGAAACATTTTGGCCAATCGGGACATGATTCCCCGGCATCGTGGATTCTTATTGCACCTCCAAACGAGATGATTAAGGTGGCAAATAGTAAGATGAAAAGAGGCAATGTTGAAGGGCGTCGCCACCAAGCCTCCTCCATGAGTTACAGGAGAAGTGTGCCCCTTTTGAACACATGCCTTGATAAATCGAGGCCCTGTAGTTCGAATAAACATCCTGCTTTTTGGTTGACAGTAATACTTTGTAGCGTGATAATTTCTCCAGTCTGTGACGCTCAAGTGTCTGTGGAAGATAATAACTCAGCCAATGTCCAGGATACCATCCTTGATGTGTTAATTATCGATTATCCGTGTGATGTTACAATGTGTGAAGGAATAAGAGCCGAGACCCTGATTGAGTATTACGGTGCTGATTGGTGTGAACCCTGTGAAACCCTAGAGCTGATGCTTGATTCTATTAGTGACAAAAATATAGCATTAATTCATCACCATCCATCGGTTAACGACCAAAGCTATCTAAATCACTCAAAAGTCCGATTTGCTGAGCAATATCGCTTGATTTTCATCCCTTCAATAGTGGTGGATAGCGATGGTCTATTGACTGGAGCAGGTCAAGGCGCAGAGGTGAATCAGAGCATGGCGATTACCAACGTCACGTTCTCCGGCATCGACAACTTGTCAATTAGCAATGGAATACTGAATTGGAATACCTCATCAATTTATGATCTACAAATCTGGAAACTTGAATCGGTAAAACATGAGTTTGACAATCGTATGCTAAACAATACCGCCACTGATATGATGATAGTCGATAACCAGCAACGAGTGTTAAACATATCTGACTGGGTTACTAACTCAACAAGCCGTCTAGTGTTTATTCTACAGTCTAATGAAACCTCGCAATTACGGTCGTTGTCAAGTGGTTCAACCGGCGCCAAGGAACTAAGCGAGAACGATGAAACGCTGAGTGGACTATTGCTACATGACGGTAGCTATAACGCAGCAGTTGTTACATTTCTAATCCTATTACTGTGCCTCTTACCGGCGTTAATCTCATTCCATCGACTGCAGAAACAAGTCGACCATGAATCGGAATAATCTGGGTTAGTTTCAAAAACACCCGCTATTAGCATTGGATACGACTGAGAGTCGAAGTGATTATCATGGTTAAGCCAATTCGTCTACATACCCGTTTTGAAAGAGCTAGAATTATTGGAGCCAGAGCGCTGCAAATAGGAATGGGTGCACCGCTTTACGCAGGTGAAGAAGTTCTAAGAGAGGCATTCAAGGATGAATTAATTTCCCTATATGGCTTTGAAGAAGCCTCAGTGAGATATGTCTTGGACCCGCTTAAGATTGCACTCTACGAATATGAGCACGAACTAATACCCATTGACATTGACCCACACGAAGAATAATTCAGCGCTGAGAACTAAATCCATAAAACTCAGGATTTAATACATTTGGCAATAAATCACGCCTTACAAGGATTGTTCTTACAGTCCACAAGTCAACGAAAATCCGATACTTTAGTGTTGCATCAAGATAGTCTACTCCGCTGGAACCACCTGTTCCCATTCTTCTGCCAATCATTCTTTCAACCATTCTAGCGTGTGAATTCCTGAATAACAAGATAGACTCCTCTAGTTCAACAAAGGAGTCAATTAAGACCCTTGGCCATGCCAGCAGCGGCAACTCACGGTATGATTCAATGAATAGCAGACCGGCCCTAGATCGACTCACCTTCCCTTCAGGGCGCAGGAAATCCTTGGCATTTAACACTGATTTTTCGAGTCGTTCACGGAGACTTATCGAGTCGCCGTGGCCGATAGATTCGAAGTGTTCTATCACCGTATCAGAGTGCTTGTTCATGGCCGACAAATGACTTTCGATATAATCAATGGTGATACGGTCGTCGTCGACATCGCCAACGAATGAACCATTGATTGGAGTGCGATGAAGCCACTTTTTTAACAACTCATTCAAAGATGGAGCTGATAAAATCGTATTGAA
>DUKK01000207.1 GCA_013329355.1 Candidatus Poseidoniaceae archaeon
GGTGCAGGTGCCGCAGGAGTAGGTGTAGGAATTACCCTTCAACACGTCGGAATCGAGAAATTTGTCATCGTTGACCGAGATACTGTTGGAGCTTCATTTGCTGCATGGCCAGCAGAAACCCGCTTTATAACTCCATCTTTCCCCAGCAACTCAATCGGCATGCTAGACCTCAACTCAGTAGCCATTGGAGTATCTCCAGCCTACAACATGCGAGTCGAGCACCCAACAGGTGCCGAATACGCCGAGCACCTCCAATCGCTAGCCAACTATTTCGAACTCCCACTAATGGAAAATACTAATGTTAACAGCATCGAAAAGGATGGTGACATATTTCATGTCGACACCGAAAACGGCACCATGAAGGCAAAGTATGTAATTTGGTCTGCAGGTGAATACCAGTATCCTTCTTTGAGTGGCTTTGACGGAGCAGAGCACTGCCGGCATACCGCAACTGTAGACAAATATGCCGACTTAGAAGGTGATAACTTTCTGATCATCGGTGGATATGAGAGCGGCATCGATGCGGCTTATCACCTAGCTAGAAACAACAAGCAAGTCCACGTATTCGATATGGAAGGACCGTGGGAAAGCAACAGTTCCGATCCTAGCATTGCACTGTCAACTTATTCCTTTGAGCGAATGCGTCATGAGAAGTTTGGGGAGAATGTAAAGCTCCATGCTAACACCACCATCACCTTAGTGAACCAGGTTAACAATACATATCAGATTACCACAGGAGATGGGCAGACGTTTAATTCCGATGTAAAACCATTATTTGCTGGCGGCTTTGATGGCAGTCACAAGTTCGTCTCTCACCTGTTCAACACCCGTGATGACGGATTCCCAGAAGTTAACGAAAATGACGAATCGACCATTGTTCCGGGAATGTTCCTATGTGGCCCATCAGTTAGACATGATGGTCACATCTTCTGTTTCATCTTCAAGTATAGGCAGCGGTTTGCTATAGTTGCACAAGCAATAGCCTCATCACTTGGTCTACCGACCGATGATTTTATTGAGGCTTACAAGTCGTGGGGCATGTATCTAGACGATTTGTCTTGCTGCGGCCAGGAGTGCTTGACTTGCTAAATGATGATGAACAATCAAATCACACTGAATCAGCAAAAAATAAATCACAATCCCGAATTGCCAAAATGACCAGCCTTGAATGGCTAGGACAAACCATTGCAAGCGGTAGTTGGATTGTAAGCGTATTTGTCTACGGAATCGCAGGAACCGGAGATTATCTCCAACTTGTCGCCGCTTCATCCTGGATGATTTCCAATATTGCTGCCGTCATATCAATCAAATAATCGGTTGAGCGTAATAATCGCTAAGGTAAATAATAATACCACCAGGGATAGTAACAATGGAGCCAGTCATTCGGAATTTGAACATAGATAATCTTGAAACGATGTTAGAGATTAATGATCAAGGATTACCCGGAACTGGCAAAGTATGCTTAGAAGAAATGGCTGCATTGCTCAGTATAGCTGAGTTAGCGATTGGTTGGTTTGATGGGAGAAACCTGCGCGGATTTGTGATTTGCCTGTCACCAAATGTCGATTACGGCAGCCCTAACTACGCGTGGTTCAACGAGCGCTATCAAGAGTTCGTTTATGTTGATAGAGTAGCGGTTGCGGATGAATACCGTGGCAGTGGTATTGGTAGCGAACTGTATGCCTCAGTGTTTGAATTCGCAACCACACGAAATCTTCCAGTTGCCGCAGAGGTTAGCCTAAATCCCCCAAACCCCGGTTCAGACAAGTTTCACCAAAGGCACGGTTTCAAGCAACTAACCGCGGTTGACTATGGTGACAAAGCGGTTACAATGTATATCAAGCGGGTAAAAGATTCAAATGATTGAAGCAATTAAGTCACAGACACTCCACAGACAACCAATGCACATCCTAGTGATGACCCGAATCATGCCGAGTCACTCACTTGGAGGTATGCAAAAGCAAACCATGGATTTGTGTACTGGCTTTACCGATGCCGGCCATGACGTCACCGTAATTACTACTGCCAGAGCGGATGGTATTGAATCAGAATTACTGGATGGAGTACAAATACACTACCTCCAGGGTTGCAAGCCCGGCTATTACAGCAAAAAATGGAATAAGTATTGCCGGGAGAAGATAACTAGTCTGCATCATATCAAACCAATTGATGTTATTCACAGCCAATCGATGGGGGCAATTGGAGTGCTTAATTGGGCTAAGAAAAACTCAATCCCAATCGTTTCAACATGGCACGGCACTAGTTTGACCGAAATCACGACATTCTTTTCCTCCGCTTCATACCACCCGCGCTATTGGCACTGGTTAGCCATCATGCCACTGAGATTACTCAGGCGATATATCACGATGGACCTCGCAGTAAGAAGAGCAAGTCATGGAATAACTTTGGTTTCACCAACACTTGAGAAAAACATGAAATTTTTGGCAAAGCACAAAGTCACCACGATTCCTAATGGAATCGAATTACCAGAAAATCGGTCAAAATCTCTTGATGACAATATCGAATGTATCGCAATTGGTCGTATTGAAAAAGAAAAAGGTATTCATTTCGCCATTAGATCCATGGCAAATTTATCTTCAGAACAACGCAAGTATGTGAGGCTAAATGTTGTCGGCGAGGGTGCTTACCTTGGTAATCTTAAACGGCTAGTGAAAGAATTAGCCATCGATGGTGAAGTCGTGTTTCATGGCCGCATAGACGACGATACACTGAGTGACATCTATCATAAAAGTCAAGTTCATATTATGCCAACAACCAGGCAAGAAGGCTTACCGTTGACTATTCTTGAAGGAATGGCGTACAGTTTGACCACCATTGCATCCGACATAGGCGGAATATCCGGGGTAATTACCAACGGAGTTGACGGCTTTTTGATACCGCCAGGCGATCAAAATCAACTCGATAAGACATTGAATAAGTTGCTGGCGGACCGGGAGAAAATCGGTGCTTGTGGTAAGGCTGCGCGACAGACTATCGAGCGGAGTTATTCAAAAACACAAATGGTCAATCATACCCTCAAAGTTCTGACCGATGCAGCATCGATGAATTCGCGGTCACCCATCAACGACCAGTCAATATGAAAGACACCTCATGACCATCGGGCGAGATGTTGAAAACTTTGTAACCGAATTGATTGAGTTTTGCTACGGCTGCCTTGGTCGATGACACCGCTACGTTGTCAAAATGGTGATGAAATTCGATTAATACCTGTCGCACTGTTATGCCTTCGCGGCATATCTCATCAATAACATCGTATTCTGAACCTTCAATGTCCATCTTCAACAAGTCAATCGAATCATGGCCTAATTGCTGCATAGTCGTCTGCAATGTTTGCATTGTCACCTCTATTGCTTCAGTAGAGGTATTCCGATGTTTAGTCGTTGAGTGTGAGACGTGGTCTGGATTGACTGGTATGTGGAAAGTTTGGCTCCCATTTTTATTGCTAATACCATATTCATGAAGATAGAAACCATCTGGCATTCCATGAGCCTTAAGGTGCTTGATTGATTTTGGAGTGGGGTCAAAACCGTGGACTGACAAGTTATACTCATCAATTAATTCTTCATCAAATGTAATATCAAGTCCTAGGCCCGCGGAATAAACTATACTGTTCTCATCTAGGTGGTTCAAGGCCACACAGTGCCCGCCATATTTACTGCCAAAGATGCGTTTATCAACATCAATTTGCGGCCGTCGATAGTATTCGTAACCTAGGAAGGTCCGGAATTTGAACATTAATACTTTAGTTAGCCACACCTTATTTAGGGAATTATAAGTGAAATTTGCCAATCTCTTGGACAAACTCGGACTACTCATATGAACACCTGAATTCTCAGTGCTGGCTCAAATCTCTGACTGTTTGAGCAAGCTTAGCACGCTCTTCATCGGTAAGGTTTGGCAAATATGGGTCCTCATCCTGCATGATATTTTTCCAACCAGCCATGGCTCGAGCAAATATTTCCGTATCAACATTCCATCTAAACCAACGATCGACAAACTCACAATGCCGTTGTATATCCTCATCATCTTCCGCTATCTTTTTCAAAATGAGGTTGGTCTGCAGCAGTATAATCGCAAAGTTTGGACTAATCTGGTAGGTTTGAAATGGATTACGTTCACCTATTATCGTCATATGTTCACGCCACAAGCCAAAGGTTACATCATACACAACACCGACAACCAACACCAGAATTATGACTGTGACTCCTATCCCGAGAAGGCCAAAGTAGGTTGTTGAAATACCGGCAAAGCTGGATTCATTTTCAAAGCGCCATCTGACATATGGCCAGATAAGCAGGGTTAGTGTAGTCACCCAAAATGCCATTGAAATTATGGTTTGACTTTGCTGCACACGCCAATATTGACGCATAAACCACTTCTTAAACGGAGAACCTGTTGATGAGCCACTTTGTTGCTCAGATACCATGACCACCCCAAACTGGATATTCATTTAGACTATGCCCCTATATGGTAGACGAATTGACTAAATTGTGACTGTAGAGGCTATACTAAACGGGATTTGCGTGAGTTTATTATCTCGCTCGGTAGATTGTCTGACGGTGTTAAAAATATGCTAATGGAATATATCGTCGGGGAAAAATATAATATTTTGTTACAATTAAATCGACACGATTTATATGAGTGAAGCACCAATTAGACCAAGACGAAGGCAGAGAGCGATTGTCTCACCCGTCGATAGACCTGGCACATTATTTCGGAGTGAAGAGCCAAAACCGCTAACTGAGACTCCAATTCTAAACTATGTCGGTCCACAGGAAAACGTTGAGTTGCAAAAATTTGCTCAACTCATTCTTTACGGTATCGCATTAGCAGCAATCTGGGGTGGTATTCTCTCTATTGCATGGGATGATACCGTAACTAAGGAGGATTTCTTATTCCTAGGAGTTGGTGGTATAATTTCCGCCTTTATGGCAATCGCACTTGTTGAGTGGCAAAGACGAAGAGGTGGCCAAGAAGTTCAAAGCGTCCACGGATACATAATTGGTGTCGGGTTCTTCTTCTCGGCAATCGGTGTGCTATACTCGATGCGCTGGCTAATTAGTCTGGCTGCTGAGAGTCAGGATTGGTTCTTAACAGAAGGACGAATGGATCCTACCCTTGACGATTGGTATCCTGAGGCGCAAGCAATCTATTTGCAGCTTGCCGCTTGTATTCTGCTTGCATTAGGCCAGTATTGGTATTTAAGAAAACTAAAAGGTGAGATTACCTTTGGTTTGGCAGTAAACACTCTAACCCCACTTGCAGTCGTAATGATTGGTTTTGGACCTTGGCTGGATTGGTCAAACCAAGTGGTTTCCTATGAATTGGGAATATCAATTATTTCTTTATCGGCACTTTCAATGTGGCTGGCCCTGCGAACCAACAACGGAATTATTTTCTCCATTGTCGCCGTGTTCAGCGGCCTAGTGCCGATATTGTATGAGTTTGCCCACGACCCAGTGGCCGCTGAGGGACAAGTAGAGGGAGGCGCACTTTCACTCATGGCGTTCATTATCCTAGTCCAAGGCGCGTTAGCCGCTGATGATAGAATCAGACAAGACCTTATGCAGTGGACCTCAATTTTCCTCGTTGGCGTCGTGATTTACGCGATTTGGCTGGTTGGCTATGAAGATCTAAATTTAGTTCTTGGACCGGTTACGGCAGATAATTTAGGCGCTTTTGAGGACATTCTAAATCTTCAGGTAGTGTTGTGGCTAACGGTATTGGTTGCGTATTTCCCTGCGACCCTCAAACGACGCATTCCATACATGCCGATTGGCCTTGCTGGCTCCCTATTCCTGTTCACGCCAGAATCTAGTATCATCCCATGGATAATTGCTATAATTATGCTACCATATCTAGTGATAATTTCCAAAATCACCAGAAGATGGGTTGCGGATTGGTCGATAATTGCCATAAGTGGTGCATTTTTAATCCAAAGTTACCAAAACCCAATCGCCTCAGAATATGACTTATTCGAGGAATTAATTCTATTAGCGATACTGGTCATTGTAGAATACTCCCGTCGTAATGAAAGATTAACTGATGTTGCAATCAATATCTCTGTTGCCTGTTTATTCCTGTCTAAGGCAGTATTGTTTGGCACCAGTTGGTTGATTCCATGGGCTGTAGTGTTTTACATTCTGATAACTGCATACTTACAGCAGCAGGATGCGGTTAACTCCGGCAAACATGGGAAGTTTGTCACCGCTAGCCTTGGAATAACCTTAGCAATGGTGCTGACCGTAATCCTATCAA
>DUKK01000069.1 GCA_013329355.1 Candidatus Poseidoniaceae archaeon
ATGCTCAGCGATATGGTCGCACATCATCATTTATCGGCGGCGGGGTAGCAATTCTTGGGGCGGTGATTTGGTTGCTAATGAAGTATGATTTTGATGGTAATTTTGACAATGGATCATCATTTTACTTTATCCTCTTCGCCGGAATACTTGCTATTGTTGCAGGAATTTTAGACACAATCGACAAGCGTTGAAAATACCAAATTAGCCGTCACCTTCATCAATAGATGATTAGACGAGCGTCTGCTGCCACCGGGGTAGGCCCCATGGCAGTGGTGAGATTAATGTCCCAAGATGATGAAGAGGACTGGATGAAATATGCAAGCGCTGGATTTGGTCAAACCAACTATTCGCTTTGGGAGGAAGAAACCGACGTTGATAGTGAGGATATCGAACCCAATCAGTCGGACCTAGAGTTGCCTGAACAATTGGTTAACCATATGGAAGAAATTCCACGGGCACCTAATCCTGCTGGACTCAAACATCTGGTTCGAGTTGGATGTTGCAACTTCTGCCTTGGTAGGTTGGGAGGTAAGAAGCGCTTTGACCAAACCATAGAAGAGTCTGGAATTGAGATTAGGCAGTCTGTAGTTGAAGGCAATAACCACCTAGCCAATATTCGTGAGAAAATTCCATTGTGTATTTTTTGCGAGAATCTCTTTGATGAAACTGAGCTGTTGGCAGATATTATCTATGATAGTATTGCTCCATATGAAATTAAACGGCTGCAACTAGGTGCTAGATTTCCCAAAGACCAGATTGAGGCAGAGGATGTCGAAAGAAAACGGTATGGTGCCAATGGCTCTGATGGTCTGAAAACAGGTCTTGTGGCAGAAATCGCTCGAAGACTGAACGCCAAGCTCGATGATGTCAAACTAGTCAATGAAAAGCCACATGTGTTGGCGCTGATTGACGTACTGACACTAAGCGTTGAATTAGATGTTAGGGCTCATTACATTTACGGTAGGTATCGTAAACTTGAGCGTGGCATCCCTCAAACTAAGTGGCCGTGTCGTGCTTGCAAAGGTCGCGGATGCGAATCATGTAACAACACAGGCTTACAGTATGAATCGAGTGTTCAAGACCTAATCGGCAATCCAATTCTATCAACACTAGATGCTACTGAACACTCATTCCACGGTATGGGAAGAGAGGATATTGATGTGCGTTGTATGGGCCGAGGTCGACCGTTTGTTATCGAACTCAAGGAACCAAAAGTTAGGACATGTGACTACCAAGAACTACAACACAAGATCAATCACCATGCAGCAGGAGCGATTGAGGTAACCGACTTGAGAGGTTCAAACCGCAGTGAAGTTGTAAGAATCAAAGATACTCCGGCAGATAAATCCTACACGATCCGATTCAGGCTAAGACCCATGAGCGAAGCGGAGTATGATGTTCTAACTGCACCGTTGGATTTGACCAAAGTTGACAAGAAATCTCGCCAACGGAAACCAAGACGTGGTGATAAGCGCAAGGATAATACAAAGCCGCTGCCAGCCAAAATAATTACAGAAACAATTGGTTACAATGAAGCTGAACTAAACGACATGAAGAAAGCTGAATTGGTAGCGATATGTATTGAAAACGAGTTAACTAAGACAGGAAAAAAAGCTGAACTGGTTGCCCGCATTATAGCGATGCCGAAACCAGGCAGTAAGTTATTTGAGCTACCCGATATTAACTCCATTAAAACAGCCATAATGTCATTGCAAGGCACAAAACTTGCCCAGCGGACCCCCGACCGCGTAGCTCATCGCCGAGCAGATCTAATCAGGCGTAGAGAGGTGGTTACTGTTCACGAACCCGTAGTGGAGTTAATGGATGATGGTTCAACTGAGATTGAGTTTACCTTACGCTGCGAATCTGGTACCTATGTCAAGGAAACAATTCATGGTGATAATGGCCGAACTCAGCCAAGCGTTGCCTCGCTACTTAAAGCAAAATGCGAGGTTATTTGGCTCGATGTCGGTGATATTCATGCAGACTAAATCGGAGCTAAAATTCGCTTTGCCCCCGTCGCGGTGCTTATATGCGATTGGTAGGTCGGGAACTTGCTCCGAAGAAGGCTATATGCTGGACCGGAAGTTAAGGAGGCGAAAACCATGAAGCGTTCCAAAGGCCAGAGAGTAAGAACTCGAAGCATTCTAAGAAAAAGAAAAAGCGAGCGCAGTCGCTTGAATATCAGTCGCGTCATGCATGATTATGAAACTGGTGACAGAGTTGCTATTGTGCTAGATGGCGCCCAACAAATGGGCATGCCACACCGAAGATTCCACGGTAGAACCGGATTTATCGAAAAGCGTCAAGGTGTCGCTTGGGTTGTCTCAGTCAAAGATGGCAACATGCAAAAAACTGTTATTGCACGACCCGAACATCTCCGTCCATTGGAGTGAGTATTATGAGTGAAGATGACAATTTTATCGACTTTGCAACAGTAAGGGATATGCTAGAGGGAGCCCAAGACCGAAGAGGCGATTTGACTTACGAGCAGGTTGCTGCACTACAACATGCACAGTGGGCCGCTAGCGACAACAGAAACGGTTACAAAACCACTCCCGAAGTGTTTGAATCACTCAAGTCAGCGCTGTGTAATATGGAAAAGCTCGCACAATATCCAGACTTGGCCGCCAAGATTGCTGAACTAATTCCGATGTATCCTGACGATGTCAAAGCTGTGTTGGTTTCGAAGCGTATCGCTATTGACGAGTCGGACATCAACACTATCCTTGACATTGTTCGACAGCATGTCGGATTTGAATAATCCAACCTAGGTGATCAGTGTGAGCGGTTTCAATCGTGACCGCAACATAAAGGTTCCAAAAAAGACCGAAAAAAAACCGGCAATTACCCCATCCAATTACCTGCCATCAAGACCTGCAGAAGGCCGCATTGCTGTTCCAAAAAAAGTTACGCAGCCAGCAAAAACACGGTCTAACAATAAACCAAACTCGCGACGAGGAAGCAACCAGCGCAGCGACAAAAGCCGTAACCCCAATCAGGGACGTAGGCAGCAACGTCCCAAACGGACGACTCCATTGGATGATGAGGTATGGGCAAGAGTTATTGAAAATGACCCTAAGTCAAGTGTAATAGTGGCGCTAGGAGAAAGCAAAATGATGCTAGGCCGTTATTCCTCAAAAAGTGCTGACACGACAGTTGGGGAGAGAATCTATGTCGGTGTCGATTCTACTAAGCGAACTGCTGTTGGGGACATCCTCGGAATGGCAAAATTGGATCGATTATCAAATTCAGCGTCAAGCGATTTACCACTGATTATCCAGATGTTTATCGAGGAAAATCAGTCCCATTTCATTAAATCGTTCTTCAATATTGCAGGACCATTATCACTCAAGCAACACGCATTTGAACTACTTCCCGGAATAGGAAAAAAGAAAGCTCTACAAATTGTTGAAAGCCGTGGCTCTAATGGTTTTTCTTCACTAAACCAGTTAGATGAAGCCTGCTCAATAGACTCTGCCGAACTACTTGCTAAGCGATTTGTGGCAGAAATCCAAGACAGAAACCTACAGCCACGTCTATCCGAACTATTGTTACCGGTGTCATCATGAAAGGCGCCCGGCATCTAGTTGACATATTACGTAGTAAACAATATAATGACAAGTCGCTAGGTCAGCACTTTTTAATCAATGACCAATTAATTGCTGACTCAGTTAGTTACGGTGAAGTCGATGCCGATGACCACGTCTTAGAAATTGGCCCCGGACCAGGGGTTTTGACCGAAGCATTGTTGGCAAAAGGTTGTCGAGTGACGGCAATCGAAATTGACGCTGGTGCGGTTAAGCATCTTCAAAACCAGTTTTCGACAGAAATCAATCAAGGTTCTTTAGTTGTTCAAACGGGTGACGCTCTGACTGTGGCTTGGCCAGACAACGTGACTAAAGTAATTGCTAATATTCCTTACCAAATTTCATCCCCACTTGTTGACTTGTTGACCAGATATCTGCGTAATCAGTGGCTTGACAGCCTAGTAAAAGTAGTGCTGCTAGTGCAAGAAGAGTTTGCTGAAAGATTGGTGATGGAATATGATTCAGATGTAGGCTCATTGGGCATGACAGCCTTACTCGATTGGCGAAGTGAAATTTTAGCTAAGGTTGCACCGCATAACTTTAGTCCTAATCCAAAGGTCAATTCATGTTTCATTGAAATGATTCCCAGTCATGAGAAATTTAATATTGACAAGCGATTAGTTAAGCAAATAATTCACCAGGCATTCAACCAACGAAGAAAAAAACTCAGAACGACTCTGAAAGCGACACCTAAGCGATTAAACCGATTGCCGAATTGGTATGCTGAGCGTTGGAGGCGCGCCTATCAAAGTCTGATGGATGATGAAAGAATGGATTTGCGTCCAGAAGACCTAGATTTTGACGATTGGGTCAAACTGGCTCAAGATGTGGCACAAATTGGGCCCAGTTAACGAACTGGCTCACTGTGCTGCATTTTGCCACGCAAACCAACCGAAATTGCACCTAGTAGTATAGGAGAGGTTTTTCTTAGGAGTGGCGCTTGGACTGCACTTGTCGGAGATGATGCTATGGCAAAGAAAGACACCTATCTTGCACTATTAAGACGTGGAATTGATGACACAACGGCTCAGCAATTAGCCGATGCTGGATTGAAAATCGGTGACCTAAAAAAAATCGATCGCAACATGCTGGTCGAAAACTACGGCCTAAAACCAGACATTGCTGATGGAGTCATATCAATTATCAATTCAGCGCACTCCTCTCATGGTAAAGAGAGATTTCTTGCCTCTGTTCTGGCGCCAGAGAAGAAAGTTGATTCTAAGATTGAAGAAATGAAATTTAAGCGTAAACAGAAGGACGTTTTGACAGAGTTGGCTGAGCAAAAAGAGCGGCTTAAGATAGCTAAAGTTGAAGCATTCAGAGCTAAGAAATTGATTATGAATCGGCTAGGAAAGACCGTCGAATTAATTGTCAAGTTGGAGAACAATCTGTATGACGAAGGAAAAGATGACCAGAAAGTCAAGATTCGAGATCAACTAGAAACAAGAGGATTGGAGGCTGCAAGGGACCATGAAATGCTCGAACTGGAAGGTACGCCACAAGACATTGTTGACTTTAGACGCAAATTTGTCCCTGCATTAATCTTCCATGCTTGTCCAATATGTGGCGATGAGATGGACCCTCGTCAGGCAAGAGACATGGATAAGCCCAATGAATGGTCGTTCATCTGTTGGGAATGTGAAGAGAACTTCTCTCCAGCACTTGCGGACAATATAGAAAACCGCCTAGTTAATGGTAATAGGATATTTATTGACGAGGATAAAAGGCCACGAAATGCGGTGCCACCAAAGCCCGCCGCAATGGACTTCTCTTCTGTCAATGATATGATCAAGAAAGACCTCGAACAAACCGGCGCTAGTGCCGATGAAATGAGTCGGGTTGTCGAAGAGAGCACGCTTGGTGGCGGTTTAATGGACATCAATGACTGGATTGACCAAACCCTGGCAGCCAAGGATTACATTCAAGCGCAAGAGGATCGCGAAGATTTCATCTTGAGGACTGGTGCCGGGGCGACCAAGTTCAACAAGTGGATGAAAAAAGCTGGTCTATTCTTCAACAAACAGACCGGCCGTTGGACTCGTCACAAAGATGTCCGTTGAGGCGATTGAATGGCTGAAAGTGATTCTCGCAACGAGAATACTAACGAACAAGTTAAACTTGTTCGATTCTTTATGGGCGCTAAATTACTTGGCCAAACTCGACTAGTAACGGGTGATACAAT
Organism: Candidatus Poseidoniaceae archaeon; assembly: GCA_013329355.1. Classification (GTDB taxonomy): domain Archaea; phylum Thermoplasmatota; class Poseidoniia; order Poseidoniales; family Poseidoniaceae; genus MGIIa-L1; species MGIIa-L1 sp9354u. The sequence goes on from DUKK01000069.1 coordinate 5,773, forward strand.
CGTTGATCATGCCGAGTTAGCCGGCGTCTATATTCCAACTAATTGCACATCTGGAAGGTGTGGCACATGTTTAGTTACACCCCTTACAGATACAATAGCACTGCCAGATGTATTGCCGCCTGGACTCGATGACTTCACGATTGAAGAAGGTGGTAGACTAGGCTGTATTAGTAAGCCGACAACCGATTGTGACATCGATATTAGGCCACCACTGTAGGCGATACATATGTTCGATAATTGGGGATATGTCGAATGGTTAATCCTCGTAATCGATGTTGTTGCAGCGATAATAGTTATACGCTTTTTGCGGAACAAGATTAAGAGTAAATTGCTCGAGGTCGAACTACGTCAAAACCGCCAAACTAGAAAGCGCAGAGAGTTAGCAAGACAAAAATCCGCACCTCTTGAGGAAGAATAGGTTTGAACATGTTCAATAACCTCTGACCGTATTTAGTATCCATGAGGACCGGAAATGATTTGACGACCGGTCCAATACCTGTAGGGCAATTCGTAAATTTAGTTAGGAATACCCTCAAACAAGATAAGTTGTTTCAAAATCAAGTGATAACCGGTGAAATCACCCAGTGGAAACGCCATTCAAACGGGCACACGTACTTCACCCTAATCGATTCTGACGGGCAAATCAGTGCAGTGATATGGCAAGGTCGTTGTAATATAGACCCACTCATTGAGGAAGGGAGCGTAGTTGTGGTTATCGCTAATTTAGACTTATGGGCGAAGGCCGGAAAGATCCAATTAGTAGTAAGCAAGATTGCGTTAGTGAATAAACTAGGTGCCCTTGAGGACCGCAAAAAGCAACTTATTGCTGATTTGCGTAACGAGGGCTTATTGGACCGAACCAGGCTAGAATTGCCAACCATTCCGCACCATATCGCCATCATTACTGGCTCGGGCTCAGCCGCCCTAGCAGACATGAATCGGCTAATAGATAATCGCTGGCCTGGACTAAGGCGAACGATTATTGGAGTTATGGTCCAGGGAGAAAATGCACCAGGTGAAATTGTGCGAGGATTGCTAGCAGCAAGCAAACTTTCGGTTCCAGAGATTGCGGATAAGATGGAGGTGCCTCCAGTTGATCTAATCATAGTTGGCCGGGGAGGAGGCGCTCCAGAGGACCTCTGGGCGTTCAATCTGGAACCAGTTGTCAGGGCCATTGTTGCGTCCCGTGTACCTGTTGTGTCTGCTGTTGGTCATGAATCAGATTTAATGGTTGCTGATTTAGTAGCAGACCTAAGGGCGTCAACGCCATCGAATGCCATTGAGTTGACTGTTCCCGAATATGATTACCACCAGATGCTCAATGTGAGCCTGCTGGAACGACTTGATGACGCAGCGCAGCGCATAATTATCGATTGGCGTAGGAGTCTACAGTTACTGCAGTCAAGATTAGTGAATGCACCTCTAAGAGGCGTATACAATGCTTACCAACATGTTTCTGAACTAGGAAATAGATTATCAAATATAGTGGCTGACAGATTTAGCGAGGAACGCCAGCGATTACATCGACACACGACGATGATTGAATTCGCAATCCATAAAAAATTGGCTGATGAAACGACAAGGTTAGCCGTCCTAAACACATCACTGAACTCCTCAAATCCAAGAAATGTGCTTCACCGGGGATACAGTATGATAACCAACAAATCCGGCAGCGTAATCAGTAAAACTGATGATTTAACTGAAGGTCAACAAATAACCTTAGCCCTGGCTGATGGTAGAGCTAAGGCGACAGTAGACGGTATTGAAGAAGGTGATAAAAATGAGTAAGGAAATGAGTTATAGTAAGGCAATACAGCGACTTGAAGAGATTGTACAATCATTGGAGCGGGGTGGAATACCTCTTGATGAGACGTTAAAATTGTATGAAGAAGGTGCTAAATTGCTAGCATTCTGTCAACAAGAATTGGCCGCTGCTGAAGGCAAACTCAACGAAATGAAATTAGCAGATATTGAGAACAAATTATCTGAGTAGAGAATAACTCATAGCCCAATAATGGCAGAAATTGCCATGAGTTAGAGACGCCTGTAGTAAAGGTCTCGCAACTACTTCCTAAATGGCAAACCGCATGACTAGGGTCGATAAAAAGACTCAAAATTTATCCGATTACAGTAGATAAGTGAAACCGGAGAATTTGATTTTATCATTATTGCAAAACACCAAGAATGATTGGCAACCCTAGCCAATTGCACCACAAGTTACAGCCAATAAAAGAGGTGAAAATTGATACCTTGTGACGTAATGAGCGCCTCTGGTAACGAGCGGTGGACTAAATTAATCAATAGCTAGTCTGTATTGCCTCAGTAGCAAAAACGCTGGTATCGTCCATAATGTAACCGAGCCAAGCCAAGCGAGAATTGAGCCAAGGATGACGCCGAATGTGGGGATGGACCAAATTACAATTAATGCATAGACCGAAACGCTTGCGCCACCAAGCATCATTGGAGCGGCCGCACCTTGGGGAACTTTTGGGCCCTGTGACAGCCATAGTGCCACCATACTGGTTAGGAAAATGGCTGGAAATGCACTAGCTAGGCCTGCGACAAACGGTAGGCCCGATTCTGCTAGCCATAAACAACCAGCAATTGCCAAGCCAGCAGCAAAACCACGCAGTGACAATACTAGTAATGGTACTCTATTCACTCCCTTAGGCGCATCCTTTACTCGAAGATTGAATATTACTGCTAAACCAATTAGTGCACACAACCCGATTAATCCAAGCATTAGCTCCGTGATGATACCATCAGTTAATTGGCGGGCAACCACTAGTGAAGTAAAGGCTAACATTGCCCACATAAGCAGTGAAACGAGAGTTGTCACAGGGAGTTTTGCAGCGTGACTGCTAACATAGCGCGGAAGGATAATCCAAACTCCAAGAAACATACCATTGATTAGCATACCGAGTGGTACGATTGACATACTTGCGGTAAGGCTTGCCTCCCCATCAATCAGGTAAACTCCTGCTGCGGCAGGGACAATTGTCGATGGGACCGTCCCAAGAACACCGCCAACGAAGCCACCGAACCGCTCGATAGCAACTGTGACGAGGATTGCGACCAAGCCAGCAAATACGCCATAAATAATGATAGTTGAATCTATCATTCAATCATCTCGGTAAATATTCACAAATATTCACAAAGATTCTGCAACTGCTACCAACGCGTGATAATCAGGTTCGACGCCCGGATTTTCAGCTACCCAACGATGCTGAATTGTGCCGGTTTTATCGATGATAATTACCACTCTATTAGCACTCACACAACC
>DUKK01000208.1 GCA_013329355.1 Candidatus Poseidoniaceae archaeon
TGGCACCTATTATTGCGGAACTTGGTAAACAGGAAGTTATTGAGCAGTTTAGTCGCTGTCTAGATTCAATCATTTAATGGAACAATACAGAATAAATCGGAGTTACTATCCGCACTATTCAAATGATAGGGGTATCCATCATACTACATGGCGGGTGTCTACTGTCCAACCTGCGAAGCAGATGTTGAACCCGCGGCTAAATTTTGCTTATCATGCGGACATGATATGGATGTTCAAGGACCAATTACATCTACTGGGCACGACTTAAATCAATTACGAGAAGTCATACGCTTGAGAGACGACCTTTCAATGGCGGAAAAATTCGACATGATTGCTAAAATCGAAGAGGGTGCAAACCCCATACTCTTGGGTATTGCCGCACCAGCAGAAGGTGAAGAGGTTGACATATCGGGCGCGTTCGTAAATGGAGAGGTTGAGATTACCGCCATGAAGCCAAGTATTGCGATTGATTGGGGTAACTCACCAGCTGCTAATGCTGCAGTTCGTGCGGTGGTCAGAGGCACCAATGCATGGGACTTGATTCAGGATGGCAAACTCAATTTGAATGAGGGGTTATTTAGAACTGCAATGGACACTGGAATGGAAGCGTCAACTCATATTCACGATGTTGCAAGCGGAGAACACGAAGGTATCGACCCAGATGCTATGAGAGCAATCCCGGTTCTCAAACCTCCTAAGCGCAGCTTTTGCCCCAAGTGTGGTTCTGATATCCATGCAAATACCATGCTTCAATGGAGAAAATGGCGTGATTCATCAAGCGAAGTTGTGTCGATGCAGTTAGAAGCATCAATGGAAACAGCGCTAATTCAAGTAGCATCTCACTACATCAATGTTATGCAGGCGCTTCAAGATGAGCGCGACGATGCGTTTACAAAATTAGACAAAACCGACACTGCAAAAGTTGAGGAAAAACTACGTAAAAAATTAACTAAAGAAATACGGAAAGAATTGGAGCAGGAGATACGAGATGAATTGACCGCTGAACTTGGTGATAAAGTGATACCAGATGCAGCAAAGAAGACAACAGTTCCGAAGAAGTCAACAAAAAAAGCAACCGATGCGCCTGCAAAAAAGCAAACCAAGAAAGACAAGCCTAAACCCAAATCAGGCGGCGGTTTGTTTGGTGCGAAAAAGGTTAAGAAAACATATGACGGCGAAGAGGGAGGAAAAGTTGACTGGTTCCTCAAAGAAGCACTTGACACGGTATATGATCCTCATGGAACTGGTAAGGTAGTCAAGGCTGCAACAATTCTAGCACGTTCATCAGAGGGAAATGTCAGGGTTCGGGATGTTGTTAGGATATACGCTGTTGACGGTGAGGATGGAATTAGTGATTTAGCTTGGACCAGTCCTTTAACCAAATACATCATCGAGGCGTTCGATGAGTGCTGAATTTAGTAATTAACTCGCAGTCTAACAGGCTCCATTTCTCCCTTCATCATTGCAGCAATTGCTGCGACCTCCATTTTTGCCCCGCGAATGGTTGTGACAAACGGTATGTTGAGTTCAACTGCTAGCCTGCGCATCATGTTCCCGTCACGCACTGCACCTCCGGAGATAGTTGGAATATTGACGATAAACGATATCTTACCCTGTCGCATTAAATCAAGTGCATCTGGGTGCATCTTTTCTGTTATTCGGTAAGCAATCTCGACTGTAACATCGTGTGATCTTAGTAGGTCAGCGGTGCCTGGAGTCGCGTACACTGTAAATCCAAGTTCCTGCAGTTGTCGCGCTATTGGTAGTAATTTTGTTTTATCATTATCTCGAACAGTTAGATACACTCCACCTGATTTTGCGACTGGAACTTCTGTTGCGAGCCGCGCTTTTAGGTAAGCTACATCTGCATCTTGGTGAGAACCAAATACCTCGCCAGTTGATTTCATCTCTGGCCCGGGTGCGGGATCTAAGCCACGTAATTTAATGAACGGAAAAACCGGGGCCTTAACACAAACATTACCAGATGTTCTTACTGGTATTATTTGCTTAGCGAGCGGAATACCGATAGTGATGTTAGCGGCAATTTTTGCCAAAGGTAGTCCTGATGACTTTGCCACGAACGGTACTGTTCGGGATGACCTAGGGTTAACTTCGAGGACATACAAGTGTTCTCCCTGAATCGCAAATTGGATGTTATAGCATCCTATTATGTTTAACCCCAAACCAATAGTCTTGGTTTGCTCCTCAATAAGTTCCAACATCTCGTCTGAGATATTTTGTGCGGGGATAAAGCAAGTGGAGTCCCCAGAATGTATCCCTGCCTCCTCTAAGTGTTCCATGACTGCTCCAATTAACACATCTTTACCATCGGAGGCCGCATCGACATCGATCTCTGTTGCGTGGCCTAGGTATTCATCAACTAGCAGAGGTTTGTCTGGTGCAAGGTAGGCTTCAGTGAGATATGCTTCCAGCTGCACATCATTGGACAATATCTCCATTCCTCTACCACCAAGGACATATGATGGACGTATTAACACTGGGTAACCGATTTTATCAACCGCTTTACGAACATCATCAGCCGTAATTCCAGTAGCACCTCTCGGCATAGTAAGACCTGCGCGTTTGGCGAATCTTTCAAACCGTTCTCGATCACTTGCCTCGTCAATTGCGTCACAGGATGTGCCGGCAATTTTCAAATCAAGCCCCAATTTTTCCAGTTCAGGAAGTCTTTTGTCCAACGGTTGCGACAGATTAATTGCGGTTTGACCACCGAATTGTAACAGGATAGAGTGAGCCTGTTCCCGTAATAACACCTCAGTAACATATTCTAAGGTCAATGGTTCAAAGTAAAGACGGTCGGAAGTGTCAAAATCGGTTGATACAGTTTCAGGATTGTTGTTGATTAAAATTGCATCTTTACCTGCTTCCCTAATGGCCATAACCGCATGGACACAGCCGTAATCAAATTCAATCCCTTGACCGATTCTGATTGGCCCGCTACCAATTGCTACTAGGCGTTCTTTTGTGCGTTCCGCTAAATTAGGAATGTAATCGATTCCATCACTTGAATTCGGTTCATAAGTCGAGTAGTAGTATGGTGTCTTTGCCGCAAACTCAGCCGCACAGGAGTCGACCATTCGATAGTTGGGGTGTAGAGCTAGTGAGTGCCTACGACGCATAACGGAATCTTCATCACGCCCACGAGGCAAAGACTTGTAGCCGCTGGCAGGGAATGAATTCAGTGCATCAGCGATGTGCGAATCAGCAAATCCATGCGATTTCCACTTGCGCAGTGTCTCTATATCGATTTCTGTCGGATTACACGATAGATTAACCATCTCTTGCTCAATTTGTGCAATATTTTCAAATCGATAGAGGAACCACCTAGTTATCCTAGTTATTTCATGAACCTTTTCAACGCTCCAACCACGTCTAAAGGCTTCGATAAGTGCTCCCATCCGCCGGTCTGTTGCAATCCTGCACCAATCAACCAGCACTTCGTCAGGAAGTGATTCATTGGCGCGCTCTGCCATTGTCTCACCCTCTGACTCATCAGCCCTAGTTAGTGGGCGAGGATGTGGGCATCCTTGCTCGAGAGATGCCCATGCTTTCAGAAATGCTTCCTCGAAGTTTCTGCCTATTGCCATTACTTCACCGGTTGATTTCAT
>DUKK01000229.1 GCA_013329355.1 Candidatus Poseidoniaceae archaeon
CCCGCCTCTATCTCAGCGAAGGTTTGGCTACCATCCACCTCGGTAAGTGAGGTTACATCTACTGCTTTCTGGAAGTTGGTAGCATTGACATATTCCCAGTCATCGCCTTGCAGTTGTTGCATGATGTCGACATCTCCAAACACAGCTTTACCCTGCACCACTGTAAGCGCAACATCAGCGTCAATGGCCTCGATCAGATTTCGATAGGGATCTTCATGAAACGTGTCTATGACTACCAGATCTGCATACAAGTCTGCCTTTATTCGGCCAACAAATGGTGCCCAACCTGTGGCATCTGCTGGATTTGATGTAACCATCTCGACTAATTGGTAATTGCTAAAGTAACCGTTGAGGTTGTTGCTATTCCACATGTCTGCTACTTTGAGTTCATGAAGGTTATTTTTCGACCCGCTGGGCCCCCAGTCAGGTGAAATTGAAATACTTACTCCGGCTTGGTGGGCAGCAACAACATCAGTCGTATCACCATATAGTAACAGATTGGATAGCGGAGACCATACTAATTCAGAATTGACACTTGCCATCTGATTGAATTGCGAGGAATCCATTGCAGTGCCGTGAATAACAATAGTTTCGTCCATGATTAGACCCTTATTCCACAAGGCATCAAATTCGTCTTTACTGGACTGGTCAACACCTTCTGAAAGATGAACAAACCATGCGTTGAGAGTGCCAGACTCGCTTTGACTGATTAAGTGGCTACCAGTGTAATCATCATCCGCAGCACCACACACTGCGCAGGTCGAGATACCATCTTGGCCGAAGTTGTATAATTCGACATTACGAGACAGGATACTGTCCCAGGCTTGAGTGCCGGAACTTGGCGAGCCTTGCATTGCAGTCACTCCTCCAGAAACTGCTTGAACCTCGGCATATTTCATCTGTTCACTCGCCATATCCCAGCGATAGGAGGACTGGATATTGGTTTTCATCCAGGTTATACTCGGACCATAATCCCAGTTGTTACCCCACTGATATCGGTTGGTGTAGCCACCTTCTTCGGACTTTTGGGAATCACTAAGGTGAACCTCAAAATCCCACAATGGGATGTGATTGTAATGGACATGATTGTGCAAATCAATCAGCCCTGGATAAATCGTTCCATCGGTTTCGACGATCGGGACATCAGTGAAATCTACCCCCGCAGGTGGGTTATTGTTCGACGCCCATACACCGGTTATCTTACCGTCTCTAATCATCACATTGCCGTTGTTAATGACATTTGTTTCTCCATCCATGGTGACAACTCTTCCTTTGAGAAGGAATGCTCTAGAAGAATCTGTATTGCTCAATTTGTAACATTTCACAATATTGTCTGGAACTGTGTAAGGTTCCGTGTAATCTGTAGCCCGTCCGGGTGTTGGGTTGTCTTTGCTAACCGTTCCTCCGTCTGAGACGTATGATAATCCGTAACTCGAATCACCAGCTGGGAATGACATTGAATGTATGACGTTTTGTGACGTATCAGAAATTGAAACAGTTTCTCCATCATAGTAGCTCAGGTCTAGGTCAGAGTCAGCCCTAAAGATAACAATTCTTTCGTCAGCGCCTAGTGTAGTATTGTATGGCAACTGGCAGGGTGGACTGCCACTGGTTGTTGATAAGAGCCAACTTGAAACATCCTGAGACGTATCACCTGAATTCCATACCTCGATGAATTGATCGCTGAATTTACCATAATCTCCATCACCGTTCCAGTCAACTGAGCCGTAGACATTGTCTGATGTATCATTGGCGACCAGATTATTCGGACTGACAAAAAGTTCAGCAATTACTATGTTTGAGTCACGGGCTCCGGTGTTCATATTGTTGTTTGATTTGAGGTTGCCAACAACCGGGCTGTAAGTTGAAACAAGGAATAGCAAGATGAGGCTTACCCCAACTAAAACTCGTCGCATGTATTGACCTTTACTACCAAGGACATTAACCCGCCGGTAACTTCTCGTAAACGATTAGATGATAGACTAAATCAATTAGGGCAATATATGGCCACTAAAGATATCAGCGAACCAGAGTTTGTCGACATCATCGATAACAACAACATCGTAATACTTGATTTTTGGGCGGAGTGGTGTGGTCCATGCAAAGCCTACGGACCGGTTTACGAGCGAGTTTCCGAGGAATTTCCTGACGTAGTGTTTGCTAAAATCAACACTGAGGTTGAGCCAGAGTTAGGTAGGATGTTTAATATCAGATCGATACCAACAACTGTAGCCTTCAAAGAACAAGTTGGCGTTTTTATGCAACCTGGAGCCTTACCTGAGGACGCATTAAGAGATTTGGTGGTAATGCTCAAAGACTTAGATATGGATGAAGTCAGGCAAGAGATGAAATCCAAGAAAAATGAGTCGGGTGAGTAAAGACAAATTATGCGATGATTTCAATAGGTTGAGGGCTAGCGGCAATCATGCGATGGAAACCCTGGCTCATCATTTTAGTCATGATGAGTGCGACCTTATCTGGTTGCATCGGAGAAGACTCCGATGACAACAATGAGGTGTCGAGTCAAGATTCATATCCAGAGCCTTGGGAGAGGTCTAAGCTTGTATATGATGATACAGATGTATTTAGTCGCGTTAGCGTCAATGGAACACATAATATCTCAGCACCCCAGTCAATTTACGTCCCGGTCCCCACGATTACTGCGGCCGACGGAGGTGCAGGAGTAACCGGCGGTGCGGAAGTTCACCTCGGCTTGTGGCTTCCAGAAATTGAAGGATGTGATTACTCCGCTGGCAATCTAACTGAAGATTGCCGAGTTCCAGTGCTCGCTGATGTTGGACCATATTACGATGATGGGGATGTTTCTGCAACCACACCTGCAGACAGACTTGGTCGGTTCTTAATTGAGAATTATGTTCCTCACGGTTATGCCGTTGCACAAGTTTCGGTATTTGGCACTGGTAACTCTAATCATTGCATGGATTTGATGGGGACAGACGAGCAGAGAGGTATTGATGCCGCAGTCACTTACCTCGGTGAGGCAGGATGGTCCAACGGCAAGGTCGGGCTGATTGGTAAGTCCTATGATGGTTCAACCCCGTGGCAAGCTGCTACTTTTGGCAACCCATATCTTGCAACTATTGTTCCGATGTCTGGGCTAATTGGCGTTCATGAGTTAATGTGGCGAAATGGTAGTATGGAAGCACGTGGACCAATCATGCACAATGGTGTTTATGGCGCATTCGGAATCGATGGTGATGGTGGTGACGCAGAGAATCTGTGTGAGGGTTACATAGAGGGTTACATCAATGGACCTGCCGCCTACCAAACTGGGGGAATGGTAGACTATGCTGGCAATACCTATTGGACAGAACGCTCTTTCATAGGCCGAGTGCTAGAAAATTATCAAGGCTCAGTTTACATTATCCAAGGAATGCAGGATTGGAATGTCGACCCACACATGTCGTTCCCGGTCCACCAACAAGTCGAGGCGTCAGGAATAGAAATTAAGACTTTAGCTGGCCAATGGGCACACGATTACCCAGACCGAGTTCAAGGTCACAGTTCACAAGGCTCAGGGCGTGGTGCAGAAGCCTATCCATACACACTGCGGTGGGACTGGGCTGATGAAATGCTTTACTGGTTTGATTGGTATCTCAAAGGTGAAGGAAGAGCGCCAACGCTTGGAGTTGAAATGCAGGATAATCGCGGAGGCTGGCGTTTTGAATCAACTTACCCCGCGCTAGACACTGAGTATCTCGAGATAAACGGAGCCGATATGGCCCCGGACGGTACCTCCATGTCAGCATCATCATCAATAACACTGAGTTATGGTCCTTTTGAAGAAGATGTGATTATCGCAGGTATGCCGACATTTCACATTCCAGTTACTCCCAGTACCCTCAATGGTGCTCACGGGTTTTTGGAAATGACCGATGAGAACGGGATGCACCTTGGTCATGCAGTCATGGATTTCCGTTTCCATGCCGGGGGTAGAGATGGACAGTTGAGCTTAGTTCCATATGTCGAAGTGTTAGGTCTGATGGAGTTTATGCCAATGGATGTCTACGTTTCTGCTGGTGAAACAATCTACATTACCATGACTCAAACGGGTGAAGACTACGTACCGTCTTCTTCCGCTGTCGGAGGATATTCGGTTGATTGGAGTGGCTCAACATTAACTCTACCAATTGTTCAGCGGACTTGTCAAGACCTATACCAAGCACCCATACATGTCTACGGGACAGGTGAAGCTGGTACTAGGGAATGCTGATTTCCTCGTTCCATAAGCGCTATTCTCTTAAGCCGATGACAAACCATTGTGTGCATGGTTCTTAGTACGCTACCGGGCGTTGGCGAGAGATTAGCCAAGAAAATGGCTGACCACTTTGGTTCAGAGGAAGCGGTCTTAAGCTCGCTAAAATCTGGAGATATCGGCCAAATTGCCGAAATTGATGGTGTTTCACCCAAACGTGCGTTAGCGTTGGCGCGTAGTGTTGCTGGTGATGATGGACAATTCTTAGCAACCAAAGAATCGATAAAGTTGCATCAACAACTAATTGACCAGATATCGGGATTTATTGCCTCACCGGGCACTAAGGACCGCCTTCAACTGTTGACCCCAATAACGGATCCAACTGGGCGCAGAAAAGCGATCCAACAAGCGATGACTTTTTTGGCAAATCAAAACGGTTTGGCGGAAAAGCTACACACAGAACTACAAAAAATCATTTCTCTCAAGGCTAACACTGACCGATATGACCGTGTGGTTGTAACGCACGAGCCTATTGACGAACTGAAAAAGTATTGCCGAGTGTTAACTCCTGCGCCTAGTGAGACCTGGAAAGATTATACCGTATTTGACAAAGTCACATGGTTAGGCAAAGGTGCACCCAGTGATACACCAGAGGGATGGATTGTGCTTGGAGTAAATCCATCAAGAGAGTTAATTCTACCAGAGATGACACTGGATTGGTTTAACAAAAATCGCCAAACTCTAACAGCATTGTCAGAGATAATTACAATTACTCAAAGTCAGCAATCAAATGATGAATTCATAGCCTTACTTAGTGAGTGTCTTGACGACCTAGAGCCCTTACCTGAACTACTTTTCA
>DUKK01000018.1 GCA_013329355.1 Candidatus Poseidoniaceae archaeon
GTGCCTGGTTGATGCGGACAGGTGAGCAATCATCTTGGTGGCGGTTCCATCACAGAGGTGGCTGAATTTATCTATCACTCCCTTATGAGCGATAATCACATTTGCACCAAGGGCTATCAGGGCGTTGATTGTTGCTTCAAGATCCACGAGTCCGGGACATGGGAAATCAGTCACGCCATGGTCAATAGGAACCCAAACGCCTCTGCCATTTGGCAAAATTTCTGCCATAAGTTCATCCTTTCCCATACTTTGTGCTAAAATCTCCTATTTCTCAATACTTTGCATGGGTATTTGACAACCGCACCAGCCGATTGACCCAATATTCAAATCTCGTCCCGCAACCGATGCTTCAAAAGACTAGTTCGCCATGGCGTAATCAATGGAACCGGTAACCTTAGTCGCAATGGGTGCATTGAGTGGCGGTTTTTTGTTTGGTATTTATTACACACTAGTCCGCAGTGATGCGAAATTAAACATGCGACCGGGTATGTCTGCTGAGGGTCTACGCCAAGATACCGGGGCGCCAAGTTTTGGCAGAACCAAACAAGAGATAGACCGAAAATTAGCAATTGTTGAGGCTCGTCGCCGGCGAGCGGAATTAGTCGAATCGAGGCTTGCTGCACAAGAAGCGGAACTCAGAGCGGCAGAGAATGCTCGTAAACTCGCAGAAGAAGCGGAGCTTGAGCGAATCCGCCGGAAGGAGGCCAAGCGTCGTGCGGAAGAACAAGAACTCGCTCGTAGAGAAGCAGAAGAGCAACAGAAAAAAGCAATGGAAGAATCTGAACGTCTTCGTTTGGAAGAGGAATCAAACCTGGCTAAAGAGCGACAAGAGGAGGAAGAGCGTTTAGCAAAGGAACGTGAAGAGTTACGGCAGGCGGAAATGGCGGCAGCTGAAGAGCAGAGGCTGGCCGAACTCGAGGCTGCTAAATTACAAGAAGAAATGGAATCAAGAGCCGCAGCAGAAGCAGCCATGGCAGAATTACAAGCCAGACTTGAACGTGAGGGAGCAATGACTGGTGATGTTCAAATCTCCTTGATGTGGGAAAATTTCAACGATCTAGATTTGCATGTAGTGTGTCCTTCAGGGGAAAGAATTCACGGTGGCAATAAAAAATCCGAATGTAGCGGAGAATTAGATGTGGATGCAAACGTCAGGCCAGAAACCAAGAAACCGGTTGAAAATGTAGTTTGGCCGGGAGTCACTGCACCACCGGGAACTTACCAAGTATACGTTCATCACTACAAAAAACACAGGAAGCGACGCACAAAAGACCCCACAGCTTTCCAAATTATTGTAAATAATGTTGGTGATTATCGTGAATATCACGGAGATCTTACTTATGGAGATCCAATAAAACTGGTTTGCCAATTCGATGTCCCTGACAGAGAAGAACAGGCAGAAAATGCCAAGCGTAGTTTAGAAGAGCAAATGCGTTTGGAGGTAGAACAATCTGCTCGTCTCGAAGAAGAACGGGAAGCGGAAGAACGGCAGCGCCAGGCGGATTTAGCTGCTGCAGAAGAGGAACGATTGGCCGAATTAAAGTCTGCACGGAAGCAAGAAGAAATTGAATCTAGACAAGCAGCAGAAACCGCAATGAAAGAATTACAAGCAAGGCTTGACAGGGAAGGTGCCCGCTCCGGTGATGTGCAGATTTCTCTAATGTGGGATAATTTTAATGACCTCGATTTACATGTTGTTTGTCCATCTGGAGAGCGAATTCACGGCGGTAATAAGACGTCACAATGTGGCGGTGAGTTAGACGTTGACGCGAATGTGCGCCCTGAAACCAAAAAACCCGTTGAAAACGTGGTTTGGGCAGATGAAACCGCCCAGCCTGGTGAATATCAAGTCTATGTTCATCACTATAAGAAGCATAAGAAACGGCGAACAAAAGACCCAACAAAATTCAAAGTTATCGTTAACAATGTTGGTGAACTGCTTGAGTTTGATGGTAAGCTTTCTCATGGTGATCCTATCAAATTAGTCGCGCAGTTTGATGTTCCAACAAGCGATGAACGTCAGGCAAGAATAGACGCCATCCGAGCAGAAATGGATTTGTTGACAGGCAGCCAGAGCAAAACTAGCGATGGCCAAGAACCAGAGGTTGAAGTTGAAATTGAGAATGATGAAGGAAACTGATTAGGATAAGATATCTGTCAATCGGTCCTCATCCCGTGCTTTCTTGATTGATCTTGCTATCCTTCTGCCGGTTGACATGCTTTCCTCGTTGATGTCGGAATATGGCGAGCCACCGATGAAGGGGTTTGAGCCAGCAACGATTCTGGCACTTATCTCAAATACTTTGAACTCTAATTTATCGGTAACTATGGTTTCTAAACAGAAAGGACCTATCATGCCTCTACTATTTTCCTCAAGCACAAATGATTCGGCGATAGTCCCCTCCGCCATTTCGAATGCTCTAGGTAATAATGACTCACGAATTACTACTGGTTGATTGCCAGTAACTACAAATGAAGGTTCAAGACTCATTTCACGCAGATCCCTCAGTGACCCAAGTTTGTAGAATTCATCGACATTTGATTCGTCTCTTCGGTCCATTGAGAGTAATTCCAATCGCCCGAGATTCTTGCCGGCAAATTTTCCTTTGCCTTGAACTTGATAACCATCCCCAGCGATTGGGTCAAAGAAAAAGTGCAGATAATAGCGGCAACCGAGAACATATTCTTGGATAGTAAACTCTTCTTCAATATCGACATTTCGTCTAAAGTCACGGTAATCCCGAGCAATAAAGTAACCTCTTCCGCCTTTTGCTCCGGCATATTTTACGATTACCGGACCATCAATATCATGCGGGTCTTCCAACACTTTAGGCATTTCACAACCGCCGGCCTCCAGCCAATCCCTTTGCCGTTGCCGGCTACTTTCCCAGTGCAAAATCCCACGATTACCAAAAGTTGGAACCTGTAAATTCTTGAAATTTGTTGAACCTAAATATTCCACTAACGAGCCGTGAGGTATTATTATGACGTTACGCTTTCTGAACCACTCAGCATAATCTAGCATTTCACGATAATCTTCCAGAATTAACCATTCATCAGGGTCGGCTCCGGGAAATGCTTGGTAAATTTTTCTACGGTTTTCTCCAACGGCAATTCCCAGGGTTCGGAAGCCTTCTTTTCTTGCACCGTGCAATATCTGCAGCGAAGAATGAGAAGCAACGACTCCAATAGTCAGTTTGGTTTTATCATAGCCGGCGAGCCAAGATGTCAGTGTTGCCTTGTCCACGCCCATGTCGAGTGGTTTAGTGTTCCCTCTATGAGCATTATGGCATAATCAGATAATATTATTCTAAATTAGGCTTTATATACATTCTAGATTATGGGTTTTTGATGGAATTTCAGTGAAAGTTCAAGTCTTGTGTTTCCATCCATTGCACATGGAAGCGAAGAAACAGCCGAATAGGATGACTTATGGTAATTATCTCAGGCTGGAAGAGATGTTAAAATTACAAGAAGGCCCATCAGACTACTCGCCAACACCATGTAATGATGAAACGCATTTCATTATCGTTCACCAAGTTTTTGAGTTATGGTTCAAACTAGTTCTTACAGAACTGAAGCAGATACATTACTTAATGAGTTCAGAACACATTAATGAGGATACGATGCCCAAGATAGTTCACCATCTCAAGCGAGTATCGGCAGTATTTGATTTAATGTCTCAACAATGGAAAGTAATGGAGACACTCACACCACAAGACTTCCTATCATTTCGAGACCGTCTTGGGACATCGTCAGGGTTTGAATCATGGCAACTACGCCAGATAGAAATCATCCTCGGCCTTGAACATCAACAAAGGGATGCTGGGATGGACCCGCTTGGCCACATGGAAAAATTAGAGCGAGAGGGTAAAATTTCAAGTCAGGTGCTATCAGATTTCACTACGGTTTTAGCAG
>DUKK01000099.1 GCA_013329355.1 Candidatus Poseidoniaceae archaeon
GTAGAGTTGCCCATTGCAAATAAACCACCAACTGATTCATCAACCATTTCAGTCAACGGAGCCATGTTAACCGTAGCTACCGGTGTTCCACTAGACATTGATTCAAGGGGAATCAAACCCTGTCCTTCATAATATGACGGATATACCACCAAGTCTGCGCTTCTAAAATGCTGGGCAAGTTCGCTAAACGACATGCTGCTTTGGATGTGAACCGCATTACTGACTGATAGTTTTCGAGCTTCTTTCAGTAACTGCTTCTTCATATGACCCCGGCCAATAATGACCAATTTAGCTCCCGGATTTTGTGCTAGAATTTCGGGCATTGCTCTTAGTAATGTCATGTAGCCTTTTCTGGCTACTAATCTACCAACAGATAGCAACATTGGAGTAGCTGTGCTTGGATCATGGCTTAAGGCCTTTTCATCGTCACAACCATACCGATGTCTTAGCCTCTCGTGTGCAAGTTGTTCCTCCTCATCATCGATATTAGCTGGGCGGAAAACCTTGTGATCACAACCCCATAGGAGTACTCGAGCATTGTAGTCATCATTAGGTGCGTACCATTTGTTAAATTCCTGTAGGGTTGATTCTGAATTAGCCACACTCAAAGACGTATTCAATAAACCAGCCTTTTCATATCTCGAATACCATTTGGCACCAAGCCTAATGGCGAGATCATTAGGATTGCGCCAAATGGCGGATTCGCCAGCCTTAGCGGCCCGCAAAACGCCCAATTTTTCGCCTAACCAAGAGCCGTGAAGCGAACAGCAAACAGGTGCGATATTGTTCTCAAGAAACCGGTATTCTTTAGCGGTAAATGATGCTAAAGGCAGGTGAACATGAATGACATCAAAGGGATCGGCATAATGCAGCTTCTGGATGATTTTGTAGGTGTTTTTAGCATACGAGCGGGTGAATTTCATTGGTAATTTTATCCAAGGAACCTCAACAATATTCACGCCTGATTGGGCTGGTGCTTTGATATCGTCAGCGCGTGTGATGATAGTTACTCGGTGGCCGAATGAGGCTAAATATCCAGCCAAATGATACACTACTGAGCCAATTCCCCCCCAACGCGGAGGATACTCGCCGGCAATCATAGCAATGTGCATCGGTTAAGCGATGTGCGCCTTGCGTTTAATTTTAAGCGATTTAAGCCTGAAAATTTCTGAATTATTCAGCCAATGACTTCAAAACCAAAAATCCTCACGGTTAACTATGGGGGATAAACTTCCAGTCACCGTTACGGTAATTCTCCCGACAAGAAACGAAGAAGAGGCTATTGAACCCACGATCGACTCGATTCCTACCGGATGGTGTAAAAAACTGGAAATCCTAATCGTTGACGGAAACTCCTCAGATAAAACTCGAGAGTTGGCACTCAACAAGGGTGCCAGAGTTCACCTCGAAGACCGACGTGGATATGGCCGAGCCTATCGCACAGGGTTTGACATTGCGAGTAATGAGATTATTGTGACCATGGACGCCGACTGTACTTACCCCGCTGAGCTAGTGCCGAAACTGGTCAAAAAGTTACTTGATGAGGAACTGGAATTTATCACATGTGATCGGCTCTCTCTCGCCGAGGATGGTTCAATGTCGGGACTCCACGGATTTGGTAATTGGGCATTATCTTTTACGGCAAGATTACTCTTTGGTTATGGAATTAAAGACTCTCAATCAGGGATGTGGGTCTTCAGAAAGTCAGTTTTTGAGAATCATAATATGCGCCCCACTAATGATGGTATGCCGCTATCAGAGGAAATCAAAATATTGGCTCGTAAGTATCTTGGCAAGACCAAAGCCATCGAAGTATCGGTGCCGTATCGTCCACGGGTTGGAGATGCGGAAATTCACACGTGGGGGGACGGTTGGAAAAACTTCAAATTTCTCTTTGCTAAAAGGTTAGGATTAAACCGGACTAGAACCCCTTGGGGTAGCAGAGAATCAAACCCTGATTCAACTAACAAAAATCTACCAGAACAGTAATCATCTCAGACCTTCTTCTTGCTCAAGTTTGGACCAAATATCGTTGACTACTTCTTGAGAACCATCGACTGCGCCCCCTTCTAATTCAGCACCCTTGGCACCCTCGTCTTTAATCGGGCTTCTGAAAGCCTCCCATGATTCTTCAATCAGTTCGTCCTCAAGCCTGGAATTACGCCGCTTACTTAGTAATAGGCTAATCACTATGATGGCCACAGTGATTGCCCCGCCACCAACAAAGAAGGAAACATTAGTGCTGGCTGGTTCTTTATCAATCACGACGATACTTCTTGATATCTGACTAACCGTTGCTGAGTCACCTTGACCATCCGTTGCCGTAATTTTCAAACTGGGCCTACCAGATTTTTCTGGATTTACCTCAACAAATCCTTCCCAGACACCGTCACCATCGAGGTCCTGCAAGCTGAATTCCCAAACCTGAACGCCGTGTATTATAGTCGCCTTGACGTCTTGGGTTGTTCCATCAGGATCACTTAAACTAACACTGACCTCAACCGTTGTCAGGACTCCCGTAGTCAATTCTCCCGGGTTGACAATGAGACTATTGGCTTCCAATATTGGATCCGTATTCTCGACTCTGATACTTCTAGTGGCAAGTGCCGTGTTTGCTAGACTGTCTCTCACTGATAGAGTTATTTGATATTCTCCGGGTGGTAATATTAGTGAATCTGTGCTGGCACTTGTAGTGTGAGTTACGGTGCCCGTTGACTTGTCAACAATTTCCCACTGCCTGAAGACAATATCAAAGTCTGCGTCTGTTGATGACTCATCAAGGATTATTTCATCACCACCGATATATGACTGTCCCTCAAACGGCGTCTCGATAATTGCCGTTGGTGCTGATGGAACAACGACTAAACCTAACGACTCAATCCTTTGCATTCCATCTGAATCAATAAGTGAAATGGTAATTTCATGCTCTCCGGCAATTAGTTGTGACATATGAGTAATTCCTGGGTCGACATTATCCAAAATTGGTTCAGCTTGCAGGTTTGTTGTAACAGTCATAGTGAATGAATCATCATCATAATCAATTGAATCAACTGCGTTCCAAAATATATACTCCTCAGATTGGTAAAGTTTTGCTGATTCAGGAGTTGATAATACTAGCACAGGAGCGGATTTCGCCACCTCTACCGTTGTAACATCAGACACTGGTGCATTGATACCATCATCAACTTCAAGGGTCAGAGTGTGGAGACCACTACTCAGTCTAATTGTTTGATACAGACCCTCTTGATTTGTTGATGACAACCGGCCGTCTAGATCGCTCGTCCAAGAGACCTGCAGATATTCCGAGCCCTGAGCAGGTTCGTTGGTTGCGCAGTGCCAATATCCGATCGTATTAAATGACGAGCATACAGAATCAAAATCGCCTGAGCCATTAGCCGATAAAACCACTAATTCCGAGGAATCATAACTCATTGCGAAATCTGGTGATTTAATATCGGCCACTGGTGCAGAATTCAACACAGTGATCAGGGTTGAAGATATCTCGTAAGTATCGGTGTGTTCTAGTCGGTCATCGGTGACTCGCATTTCGATATTGTGCACGCCTCTGGACAGGTGACCTTGCCAGATATTAGCAGAAGGTTCGCTCGACAATTGCAATAAGCCATCAAGGCTAGAGTAAAATCCGACGGTAAGTGTATCGCCCTCTGGATCAACCGTTAGCGAACCGTCCAGCGTTACTACATTTTCACTGTAATTTGCTGACCTAGTTACTGAGAATTCCGGGTTCGGTATTTCATTAAATAAAATTGTATCATATGCCAACACCACTGGCCCATTAACCCCGTCATCAACATTGACTGATAGGGAGAACGCTTCCGATGGTGGGGCAGGATTACCGGACGTCGAAGCCAATGGGAATGCATACTCAATCAACTCTTCACACCCTACTGGAGAATTTGATTGGTCCGGGTAAGTGAGACCGTATGAGGTAGATATCCAGCAATTCAATTGGTCTCCCTCTGGGTCATAAGTGCCAGACAGATTTACTGACAAAGTGCCCGTTCTTGGTACAATTAACTCATTGAAATTATTTGGACTAGGAGTGAAATCGACGAACACTACTGGAGCAAAATTAGCCAATTCGACGGTTCTAGTTTGCTGAACGCAGTTGCCTTTCTCGTCGCATAATTGAGCAGTTATTTGATGGATGCCATCGCTGAGAACTTGTGGGTACGATTCATCATTGACCAAGAAACTGGCGGAATCACCTATTATCCCATCAATCGAAGAAGTCCACTCCCATACCAATTCATCATCATCTAAATCCCAAGAGCGAGAGGCATTGAATTCTACCACCGATGAACTGGGAAATATTGCAGCGTCATCTGGGCTGTCCCAATACAAAAATGGTGGTTGGTTATCTAGAGGGAGTAAGCAATAGACTATCTTATTGCTATCAAGCATTGTTGAGATACTGTTTGACTGCCCATCGTAAGCGCATGAGATCGTGGCAGTTGAGGTTGGTGACGGACCCATATTAGTCCATCTTTGACCAACAAAGTCAGGGAAGGTGACAAACCCATCTTGGTTTGTATTTTGTTGAGCGTTAGGCTCAAATTGGTCAAAGGAAATTTGGACGGGTGCCTCTGGTATTCCATTGGAGTTGTTATTTTGGACCCATACGGAAACGTCCCAGGCTACATCGATTTCACCAGAGGGTGCAATGATTGCATCGGCCAGTGCGATGCCAACTGGCTGGTGTAGGTGCAGTCTGGAAAACGAGTCTAGATTAACGACAGCAGCTTGTGTTATGTCAGTAAATCCACTCCAATTTACTTGGCTATCCTGAAGCGTTATGGAACCACTGCACTGTGGAGTGATTACATTACCAGTGCCGGTGAGATCAGTATGTTCAACAAGTAACAAACAGGTAGAGCCGGAAAGTT
>DUKK01000113.1:0-927 GCA_013329355.1 Candidatus Poseidoniaceae archaeon
GGCCAACAGTATTCCTCTGTCGCGTTCATTCCGTCTCGATCATTATCTAGCATGGCATCAGATGCATCGTCTTTGTCCAATCCTTCCATTGCAAAACCTCTACCATCGATTGAGGTCCCGTTAATCCATTCAGTAAACAGATTCTCATGAACATCTGGAATCCCGTCCCCGTCTGAATCAGTGGTCGGCGGACGCTCTTGATCAGTGTCATCCGGATGGACATTTGACACCGGTGAAATAGCAGGAAATTGTGACATAAACAACAGGCTTGTGATTACCGCGAGAGTGGTTAGTAGTGTAGATTGACTTCTCCGCATATGTTCACACCCGACATAATGTATGCTTGTTGTTTAGTGTCTCGCCGATTACCCTTAAGAGTATGATGGAGTGATGTTCCGACAAAATATCATACGTTTGTCCTCGAAAATCACTAACTTATCAGTAAAATAGCCAGTAGATGTCTACTAACAGCGATTTGTTCAATACCTTTACGCGCTCGCACTCCATTGTTAGCATGACCTTGAGAATCACTCATTTGGGTACTGGGAGCAGAGGTAACTCAACGCTCTTGGAAACTGATGAAGTGAAGGTGTTGATTGACCAGGGATTCAGTGGAGCACAGTTGGAGAAACGCCTTGGCCTTTTGAATATAGAACCAACTGATATTGATTGTGTTTTACTCAGTCACCACCATGGTGATCACGCTGGTGGGGCGATAATCGCTCAGAAAAAGTGGAACCTGAAAATCCTCGCTAACGAATTAACCGCAACAGAACTAGGTTTAGACCCCATGCAGACATCTCACTTTGGTCATCTGGACCTAATCCGCATAGGTGAAGAATTGACCATTCTGCCGGTTCCAGTGCCTCACACTGGTTCAGATAATGTTGCATTTATCGCCAGTTATCGCAGTGAAAGAGCCGCAAT
>DUKK01000113.1:1329-4086 GCA_013329355.1 Candidatus Poseidoniaceae archaeon
AATTATGATGAAAGAAAATTAGACTCCGGACCGTATCCTTATTCCTTGAAAGAGAGAATCCGGGGTAGAGGAGGCCATCTATCAAATAACCAAACCGGTCGATTTTTGGCTGAAGTTTGCACCGCTGAGACTCGTAATGTGGTGTTGACTCATCTCTCAGAAAAAAACAACTCACCTCATCTGGCAGAATCAACTGTCCTATTTTATATCGGCGAATCATTTGACGGCGACATATATATCTCTCGGCAAGATGGTCCAGAGATGACCCACTACATTGGTCAAAATAGTGGCGAACAGACAATCAGCCCAATTGCGAAGTCAGTGCGAGATTGACAGATTTTTGGCTAATTATGGGTCAATACCTAAATGATACCAAAGTGTGAGCACTCCATGCCACCCGTTGAGCGGTATAGGACCCGGTCGCACTGCAGCAGTGAGGACGCAGCGGTTAGCGAAGTGCTTGGCGTTATTATGATGCTGGCTATGGTTGTCTCGATTATGGGAGGTGTCTGGATATTTCTCAACCCTTACATCACAGATTTTGAGGATAATACAAATTGGAATGCTGCCAACGGCATCGCTGACCGATTAGAGGATCGCATTGACGTCGCAGCTGATTCACCAGAGGGCACCGGCATAAGACACAAGTTGGGCATGCGAACTTCTATGTTACAAGGAGTAAGCAATCTTGAAATCTGGTCAATTAGCGCTGATTTAACATCAGCGGATATCGTAAAAATAACGGCATATACCACTACAAGTTTCACTGTGAGCAGCATCAATTCAACGGCAGAAAAGGTTCTGATACATCACGAAAATGGCATTGACGAATTCCCCATCCTTGATGCGGATGGAATGGTAAATCACAACCTACAATTAACCGATTGGTATGTTATTACTGTCCTAAACGGTGACGACGAACCGATACATAAAACTGTCAAATATACCATTTCTGGATTACGAATTATCACCAGTCTGGGTAACGGAGAGCATGAAATCTATTTGGTAAACAATGCTAGAATAGAACACTTTGCCGATTCGGCATGGGAGATAAGTAAGTTCCCTAGAGTTGAGTTTGACGAATTAGCCACCGGTGGAGTTAGACTCTCAATCATACTAACAAATATTGCAGTTAGTGGTAGCTTAGGCAGTGCTAATCAGTTAGGCCTTGACATTATTTCGGGTGGTTCAATAAACCCATTTTCTGGACCTTGCTACAATGTGAGATTTTCATTAACCAATTCGGTAGCACCAGTGATTACGCCACAATATGACGATCAGTGGCTTAGTGAATACACGCTGAATAGAGCCTCGGGGACGTTGGACAGTTTTATTGGATTAGCACCGTTTGAACGCGCAAGTGGTGCTGATGGAATAACCGTTAGTTCACTTGGCGAAGCTGTATACTTTGATGTCTCCATAAACGAGGTTGTGGTTGAGAGATGAATTACAGCATTACTCGTGATGACGAAGCCGTTTCTGCGGCAGTTGCTACCGTCCTGTTATTCGGTGGAGTAGTCTCGATCATTGGCCTTATGTTGGTTTCAATGATGCCGATAATCGAAGAACTTGAAGGTTCAATTGAACGAAACGATATGTCCTCACAAATGATGATTCTGGCGCAGCAAACTGAGGTGTTGAGCGAGCATGGTATGCCGGGAGATTCAACAGAAGTGGAACTAATTCCCCTCGATGGGAGCTTGTCTTGGGATAGTACGAGGGGTGGCATGTGGTATTCGGCAACATGGCAGGATGATTCCAGTTTCAGGATGAAGAGCATCCTTGACTTTGATGACCAAATAGAGGTAAAACATCCGGAAAGCAAAACCACTGCAATATGTTATGACGATTTACGACTAGGACCAACGAGGCCATTCTTCTATTCCATCCCAAACTGGGTTGAATCCCTTAGCGTTTCGGCACATCAAGGGCTTGCAACACCGCTTGGCCCAATCAACATCAAGATACAAAGCGAAAATTCATTGGTAGACATAATAGAAATGAACGTCGATGAGTCAGTAAATCTCGACTCAACATTGTATATCGATTTACGGCTGGAATCAAGCCATGAACTGGTTATTCTCGCCAGTTCAGGCTTAGGTGGTGCCAGTTTTATCACTCCGGATAATCCGAGCAGAATTGATAATACTGGTAGGTCATGGAGTGTTCCGCTGCCTAGTGGCGATTCGATTATTCAAATAATGAGTAAAGAAGCGAATTTGATTACTACTTTGATAGACGGAACCGAGACGACAGCAGTGATTAACACTGATGTGAATTCAAGAATTGGTTCTTATTGGCAATCATCGGTGAGCCTGAGCGAGTCGACTATTATCTCTGTAACAACTAGCGCTCCGTCACAACTTATACTGGTAACCGAAGCCACTGGCAACGCTGGAATAGTCAATTTAAAATCGACCTCTGGCGCTTATCTTGGAACTGAATTCCTAAGCCCACAGATGCCAGGATATTTGGAACTAACAAACCCATCGTCAACAACTGCAACGGCAACTTGGCAAGGCGGTGGAATTTCAATACCTAGCCAAGCGACTGAAAGCATTGCTTGGCCACCACAAGGAATCTCTGGTTCCCCCATAATTGATGTCGACAAGGATGTTCTGATAAAATGGCACAATAATCACTCCAGTGGAATAAGCATTGGAGCAGGCATAGTTCCTGCGACTGACACTGGTTTTTCCTCAGGTATGCAACACCTATTCGCAACCCACAACTCTGACCTAATTGACACAGTAATAA
>DUKK01000123.1 GCA_013329355.1 Candidatus Poseidoniaceae archaeon
AAGAGCGAGCAAGACGGGTTGCATCTAGGGAGAACATCACCTTTAGTGATGCGATCACGGCCAATGCAAATCGTCTAGCGGTTGATAATGAGCGCTACCAGAATATGTATGGATTCGTCCCAGATGACCCTACTCCTTATACCCACATTATTGAAGCGACCAACCTGAACGCACAACAGGTTCTGGACCAAGTTATGGCAACTATTAGAGGTGATTAAATGGCAAGGGTGACACTAGATGACAACTCTAAAAGTTCACCTCACGGCATAAATCCTGAGGCCATGACTATCGAGCAAAGACTGTCCTCAGGTTTTATTTTGCTTGATAAACCACCAGGCCCCACCTCGCATCAAATTGCATCATGGGTCAGAGATTTACTGGGATTAGACCGTCTGGGGCACGGAGGCACCCTTGATCCCTTTGCAACGGGCGTTTTGCCGTTAATGGCCGGTAAATCTATGAAACTCACCAAAGGTATACTCAAAACCAATAAATCCTATATCGCAGTGCTAAAATTTTCCGAGGCGCCCAGCACCCATGAACTAGAAACTGTGATGACAAATCTGACTGGTAGAATCTATAATGTTCCACCTGAGATATCCGCAGTAAAAGTCCAAGTGAGAACAAGGCGAATTTTCAAATTTGAACTAATTGAACATAATGAGAGAGAGGCTATTGCCAGAATATCATGTGAGGCTGGCACCTACATTAGAACGATTGCGAGGGACATGGGTCTTATACTCGGCTATGGTGTAGAACTGAAAGAATTACGGCGAGAAAATTCAGGACGCTTTTCACTGGCTGACTGCGTCACGCTTCAAGAAATTGCGGATGCTGTATGGTTATGGAAAGAATGTGATAATCCTAATGCATTAAGCAAAATAATTCACCCGACAGAAAAATTGCTGCTTGATAAGCCATATATCATTGTCAAAGATAGTGCAGCAAGTGCCCTTTGTCATGGTGCACCGTTGCTCAGACCCGGACTCGTTGAGATTGATGAAACCCTATCAAACGGGCAAGAAGTGGCTGCCTTCACCACGAAAAATGAAATTGTCGGTATTGTGAAAATGAACAAAGACTTCTCCGAAATATCATCTTCGGAAAACGGAGAAATCGGCAAGCCTGTAATGATACTAATGGAGCAAGAAAGATATCCTCCGCAATGGAATAAGTGATATCATCAAGCTTCAACATATTCTTCGTAAATATATTCCTCAGTTTCTATTCTAATTCTTAATTCTGACATGTTCCCACATCCCACTCTGTCAACCTAAGTTGAACGACCCCCACAGTCTCAAAGTAGGTCGACCTTCGACATTTCATTTATCAAATTATAGGGTATATCTGTGATTATCCGACATAAGATATTCGTTCTAAATAACTCACAGTTTCTTTATTTTCTTTGGAGCAAATAGCAAAAATGCAGTAATCAAAAGAACAACGGCGATAACCGTAATTGACCACAAAGTAATTGTTGAGATAGATGCCTCAGAGGATGATTCATCAGGCAGTGCTGCGCCAATCTCAACTGTGGTGATTTGAACGTTATTCGCTTCATTGCTCTCCAATATACCGTTTGCACGATCTAATTCAACCGTGATTGTTTGAGTGCCTGGTTCATTAGGCATCCAATCACAAGTTACTACACCAAGTTCTCCAGGCTGAAGCAAAGGAATTGATTTAATGGCTACTAAATTTGCTCCTGACTGACAGCGCACAGAAACTAGTGATGCTTCACTGTTTCCAGAGTTTCTGACATATATGCGTACTGGAATAACATCGCCTTCCCTTGGTTCTGATGCATCAATTAACAGCTCTTCTATTGATAATTCAGCGAGCGAAATTACTTCAAGAACTAATGTCTGATTAACACATGTTGTTTGGTCACAAACGCTGACAACTACCGGTACTGCAGACATTGTCTCAGGAGGGGTTACGGTGATGGTCGAGGTAGACAAGTCCACCAGTGCCCATGACTTATCTGTGGTGACCGTTAAACCCGTCGAATCAATATCATAATATGACAAAATTATTGTTGTCGGAACTCCGGCCTCAACTGGTATGATTGATGGGAATTCAGCGACGACAGGTGCATCATCAACCTTCTCAACATACACGATGAAAGTTTCAGACCAATAATTTCCTGCCTCATCATAGGCGTTGACCGTAACCGTTGCAACACCGTGTTGGTCAGGTAGAACAACCAGCCTGATATCGCCCTGAACCATGCTGGCGTTTATTAGTGAATTCTGTGAGGTGGTAAATGAAACTGAAAGGTTGGATGAATCAGTTCGATCATCTATACAACGATCAAGGAACGGTATCAATATCCCAGTGCCATCCTCGGTGAAATATTGCGGACCAATAGTCTGGCAAACTGGATCTTCATCCCATTCTACCGTAAATCCGCCTGTAACCTGCACAGAATTAATCTCGAGTAGTGTCGAACTGGCCGAACCGTTTGAATCCCAATTAAACCAAGATTGAATCTTTATTGTCAGTTCACTAACCCCACTTTCCAAATATTGACCTATTGAAATAAGTAAATTGAAATTCCCTATTTCATCAATTAGTTGATACGCTGCTTCCTGTTCGTTAACAAATACCTTCCATCTAGAATATTGTGTAGCTAAACCATCAAGTGAGCCGAAGACACGTCCGTTGATTGAGAGTGAGGGGTCATTGTAGTCCAATCTAATTTTATCGACGCATGAATCAGTGATGGTTACTCTAATTATAATCAACTCGTCATCGATCTTTTGATTGTTTTCAACGGCGGTGAATTCACTAAAATCTCCCCCTGTTATTGAACTTGATATTTCTACCGTGGCTCCATTCGAATTGCTAGCATCAAAATGTATCCTTCCGAAATTTTGCCCAGGTTCAGAAACTAAAACTTCGCTAACCCAACTACCTTCAACTCCCGCGTTTATCGGGGTTAAGCCACATGAAGAAATCTCTAGACCATCGAGATATCCGTCCGCAAAGTTGACATCAAAAATTGGCATTTCAAAACCTGTAGAAATCGATTCTACTGATGCCCACTCGGTTCCATACCACGGATACTCAACAATTACTGCTAGACCTACTGCATCGATATCTAACTGTGTATCATCGGTATTACCTAGCGATACATAATCCAAAGTGACAATCAGATTAGACAGTTTACTCCAGGTCCAAGCTGCCTCGCTGGTTATGTCTTTTGACCAAGTTGTTTCATTCATGTAGTCTATTGGGTTTTGAGTATTTACATAGGTCACTAATTCACTGTAAACACCCCCATCATTCATCGTGAACCTTACCTGATCTTGCAATAATGAACCCGGTATGTGAAAGGCCACTAGTATTTTT
>DUKK01000021.1:0-241 GCA_013329355.1 Candidatus Poseidoniaceae archaeon
ACAACTTCCACCACCACCACCACCTACAGAGTTACCACCACCTCCAGAGCCACAGAAAATGCCGACACCACCGCCCCCCACAGCAATGCCAGCGCCGCCGGAACCACAGGAACAGTCGCCTCAAATCCCCACACCAGCATCAGGGCCGCCTTTACCGCCGCCCTTGCCGCCTGCAACATTGCCACCACCACTACCTTTGGGCCCGATAGTGACCCCACCGCCACCGGCTAGTTTCGATCGT
>DUKK01000021.1:542-3461 GCA_013329355.1 Candidatus Poseidoniaceae archaeon
CCCCACAGCCACCGGCTAGTTTCGATCGTGGGGAGTTACCACTCGATGCTCCGATGCCGGATGCACCAGAGGTGCAAGTTCCTGCTGCACCGGTAGAAGAATCTCTCTCGGATGATGAGAAGAATGAATTATTAGAAGAGTTACAGTAGTATTTCGATCATGCTGCAACAAGAACTCCGCTGGCGCTCTCTAGGTTTAGTGAGTCTAGCAGAATACTAACTTCTTGACTGAGACTATCTAGTTGATTAAAGCCAGGTAATATTTTGTCGTCTTTTTCCAATGGCACTTGGAAACCAGGTCCAGGAATCCGTTCTAACGCTTTGCCGAGAACCGCCGAGTCATGTATTAAGTTGCCTCTGGATGCTTTATGACGCGCTTCGAGTCGTAGCATGACCCAATTTTGGTAAGGTTTTATCGCGTTTGCGATGTTAGTAATGAGCATTTTGCGCTGCTCATCCTGTTCGTTTGATTGTGGCAATAATCGTAAAACCAGCCGCAATAATCTATCAACTCGGACATCTCTTGGTTCAACTCCAACATTCTTTGCTAAATTACGTCGAATTTGTTGAATTTGCTGGGTGGCACCGTCTGCACTGTTGTAACTATCACCTAACCCCAATCTATCCATTACCAAATGAAGGTGCTTAATATCGCTTATTTGAGCGGTTTCAGGATTTTGTGAATCTAGCGGAATCAGCGTTTCGGTTACCCTATTATTTTCTTCTGTGGCCAGTTGAACCATCGCTTCCTCACCAACAACTTTAGTTTTAATCACGGTTGAATCTCGGACTTCCTCGATTGTCTCGTCATTATCCACATTGTTGGTAATCTTGGCGTTGATAATCATATCCGCATTTGCCTTGTCTGCATCGATATTGTCCATCGATTCTAGAATTGCCTCATGGGCATCATCGAGCGCATCAGCTGGACCTAGTACAGATTTAGACCTACCAAGCGTTGTAATTACCTTGGAATTCGGGGTCCAAGCAGTGAACATGAACTCTTCATCACTGGAGGAGAGTGTAGCTAATCTTTTCATCATCAAAGGGATTTCATCACTGATTTTGGCCAGCTTGATCGGGTTCTGCATTTCCTCTTGGATCTTTAATGCTAATTCAACATCTCTGTCCCATGGCATACTTGATAACCTTCTCCTCAACCTTTCAAATTCGCTGACATGTGTGCGAATATTCGCTATTCTTTTAGCGATGTGCAACGGATTCTCCTCAAACATAGCGCGCATTTCATCAACATACCAACCTGCCGACTCATACAAATCAATTTCTTCAGCAATTTTCTGCTCAATTCTCTGCGCTACGTTTTTGCTGATACCAGCGATCCCACTGATACCTGCCTGACTTGATGAGATATACCTTCTAGCATCGCCAATAAATCTTTCAAAGTCTCGTAAATTCATATTGTTTGATAAGGTTTCATCAGGCACTTTTCCGCTAGCAATTAATTGCATTAACTCTTTTTCTAACATCACTCGATGCCGAGCCCGCCTGGTTACCAAGCGTTCAATCATCAATTTCGTATCATCAATTATATCAGGCCCAGCATCGACTTCTTTGAGCAAACTTATGCGGCTTTCAATTTCGGCTTGACCCTCGAATGAAACGTCAATTTTCAGTAACTCATCGACACAGTCTAATCGGTCTTGCCAAACAGCTTCTCGACCCTTAATGATGGCCAAGCAATTTACCGGGTCTCGGGCTATTTGTGATTCCCAACCGTCCATCTCTAAACCTCGGGTTTGATATCGTTCGATAATTGATAGGCACTCTAATTCAGCATCTTTCCAGTGCAACTCTAGTTCGTCGACAATTTCTCTGAGTGCGTCGGTATGCTGTAAGTAACCAACGTATTGTTGAACGGACGCAACATCATTTAATCGCTCGCTGAAGTATTTATATCGTTCAAATAGAGCCAAATGAACGTCAACTTCTTTGGTTAATTCAGGTAAATTTGTCTCCCATTCAAACATGTCCTTGGGAGTAATTTTTCGACTGGAAAAAATCATTCCGACATTCTCCCATTCAGCAATTTGCAGGTTTATCTTCGATAGGCGTTTCTTCAATTCAATGCCCATGGCGTAAATTTGTTTGCCGAAGTGGTCCAATTCGCTCTCATCATTGCAGTTCAGGAGGGCTTTTCTTTGCAATTCATAGCGTTCCGCCATTTGATCATCATATTCGGCAATTTCATCGATAATTTGCAGCCTGATAATCTCGTGCAGGTTGTGCAATTTTTGTCGCTGAGCAATTTCTTGCATGGCATCAACTAAATTCAATTCATTGATATATTCAACATCATAACCGTCACTCGATAAGGCTTCGATTGAAGAATACACTGCACGTTTTTGCCGAGCCTCACTCTCTTCAATTTCACTTAGTCTGCTATCGAGTTCAGGAAATGCATTCGGGTCACCCATCATACCCATTAGTAGGTTAATACGTGGTTTTGAGGAGGCATCGAGGGCGTCACACCGTGCTAGAATTAGTAATCTCTCTCTTCCACGTAACAGTGCTTCCCAATCGCCTCGAGAATCTTCTAGCGCCAACTCCCATCTTCGGTGTTGTTTGGCCCAGACAAGGTACTTTTGTGCAATTTCATCATGGTTCAGTGGATTGTTCAGTTGCTCAATCCAGGTAGCGAATTGGCCGTTTGAGATTTCTAAACGGTCGAGCCACTCATGACTCATTCTAGCAATTAATTGCTCACAAGCTGATATCAAGTACTCGATGTGGACTAGAGTTTCTGTTGCGTATTCCTCTTGGGTAACTAGGTATTCACGAATCTCGGTAGCGTCCCAGCCTTCGTTGGCCCAATCCTGCAGGTTGTTATCAAACCAATAACCATCGGTTCCCTCGACAATATCCTCTGTCATGACTTGACCTAACCACAGGTGAGCAATGA
>DUKK01000092.1 GCA_013329355.1 Candidatus Poseidoniaceae archaeon
CAACACCCTGGCTGTGGCTAATGGTTTGCAAAAGACTGGCCGACTCATTACCGGTGCTGCGGCAATCATGGTCGTGGTATTCAGTGCGTTTGGCTTATCTTCAGTAGTTATCCTAAAGCAAATTGGTTTCGGATTAGCTCTAGCAATTCTACTTGACGCAACAATTGTCCGAGCGCTGGTGGTTCCTGCAACCATGCGTTTGATGGGTAGAGCCAATTGGTGGTCTCCTAAATGGCTGGACAAATTGTTTCCTACTAAAAAAATCACACAGGAAGATGAATGAGACCAAGTCAGAATAATTTTATCCGTTGTCTGACTCGTTGTATTATGCCCGACACTGTCCTTAGCCCAGACGGTAAATATCTGTGGACTGGTTCCGAATGGATTCCTGCACCACCGGCAAATAATCAAAATCTTAACATGCAAGACTCGGTCATTGGAGGCGACGTAATACACAATAAGACCGTGATCAATAATGATGTTGATGCTGTTACAGGTGCAGTAATCTCAGCCCTAGAACGACTCGGTATGGTGAATAAATATGAAACCAGTTCAAAAATGGAGGAGGTAATAGAAACTGAAATATCTCAAACCGATGATGCAACTCTTTCATTAAATGATAGAGTACTGGTTGACTGGAAAAACTATGGTACTTTTTTTCCCGGTAGAATTGCTGGTATTGAGGCTGATGGTAACTACTTGATACACTTTGATGATGGCGATGTCGAATCATCAGTTCCGGCGGCACGAATCGCCATACAACCGGATTCCGAGGCTACGAAACTATATGTTGAGCAAATCTGTGAAGATGAACAGGAATTGATTGACTCGTTTGCCGTCTTTGATGTCGACAATACTGGCACGATCCACGCGCGAAAATTATTTGAGATACTCACTGGGATGGGCGACGCTCTTGATATTAACGAAGCGGAGCAACTGTTTGCCGAAATGGGCATAAGCCTAGATTCGGAATTAAACTACAAAGATTTGGCGAAAATTATGGTCCAACCATTCGAGCCTAAACCAGAGGTCATTATCGACAACGCAGCAATTGACGACCAAGTTTTGCTAGGATTTGCCTATGGTCATCCAAAGTTAGGTGATACATCTATACGGTCAACTGAAATTATCAAGATAACTTACGATAATCGAGCAACAGCTCGTGTTGAGACAAGAAATACCATCTATGTAGTAGGCCCAACAGGATGGAAACATCGCCCGGCTAATCATCCGTTCAATGAGCCTGAATTTATCTCAGGACAACAAGTTAAAGTCGAGTGGGGAGGTCAATGGTGGGATGGATTGATCAAAGAGATTGCCGACGATAAGTATCATGTTCACTATATGGGATTTGATACAAGTTGGGACGAGTGGGTGGAAGCTCCAAGAATCAAGAAACATTGAATTTGGTCGTTGTGTTCATAATACAAAAATAATTTTCTGTGCATTAAGGTAATGCAGCAGTGCGTAATCAAAGTAAACATTCACCTAGCCAGTTTAGATTAACTCATAAAACAGAAATGCCTCGGTGGTTCAATGAAGCCGATAGATACAGTGGATATTGGTCGTGGGTATGTGCTAAAGAATCGGACCGTCCTTGCTGCTATGACTAACAAGCAAAGCCATGAAGATGGCACGC
This sequence comes from Candidatus Poseidoniaceae archaeon, assembly GCA_013329355.1. GTDB lineage: Archaea > Thermoplasmatota > Poseidoniia > Poseidoniales > Poseidoniaceae > MGIIa-L1 > MGIIa-L1 sp9354u. The sequence goes on from DUKK01000092.1 coordinate 1,640, forward strand.
TTTCAGATGATGAAATTAACTGGTTGGTAAGAAGGGCTGAGGGTGATTTTGGTATAACTACCACCGCTGCGGCTAACGTGACAGAAAAAGGCAGAGGTTGGGAAGGCGAGATGGGTGTTTGGGGCGACCACCAAATACCCGGATTAACTAAACTGGCAACCAGGCTAAACACCACCGGCACAATCAGTTTAGTGCAATTATTCCACGGTGGTATGCGTGCACCAAGAGCGTTAAACGGTGTTAGGCCGATTTCCGCTAGTGAGAACACCGAGCTAGGCATGGATGGAGAATACACACGGATGATGTCTTCCACTGAGGTCAGTCAAATGATTCAGTCCTTTACCGATGCAGCAGTACGGTGTGAGGAAGCCGGGTTTAGTGGTGTTGAGTTACATGGTGCGCATTCTTACTTAATCTGCCAATTTTTGGGGACCAAAACAAATCGTCGTCCCGACCATTGGGGTGGGGATATTAATGGCAGGAGCCGATTTTTATTGGAACTAATTAAATCGATTAGGGCTGCAACTGGCGAGCGCTTTTTGATCGCAGTAAGAATATCACCAATAATCGAGAAGGCAGGTATTTATCTGGAGGACAGTTTGGCCCTTGCGCAAATACTGTGTGGTGTGGAGATTGATATGCTACACATATCATGTTGGGATGTTTTCGAATCGGTCAACGACGGTATTGAGGATTCACTCACTAGACGTTTTCGCAATGTGATTCCTGAAAATTTCCCATTAATTTCAACAGGCGCAGTATGGGGTACTGAAGATGCTCAATGGTTAATTGATCAGGGCGCTGATTTAGTTGGAGTTGCGAGGGTTGGCATCGCACACCCCGATTGGCCGCGTAATCTCAATGACCCAAACTATCTGCCTAAAAGACCACCATTTACTGAGAATCATTTACGCAGTGTGGATTTGAGTGATGTATTTATTGATTACATGAAACGTTGGAAAAACTTCGTTGTTCAATGAACCCTGTGATTTGAATCATTTGTAACCCAACAATTTAGGATATACTGCTTAATTCTCTTCTGGTTTGGTCTGGATCGATGAACATCACCGCTAAGACCACTAGAGTCTCAAACACTGCAGCCATAATGAATAATGTTGGATAATCGAATCGAGAGGCAAATGGTTCAGCCAATTGGTAACCAATTATAGCGCTTAGATTCATCATAGCCATATAACCTGTAAACTGGGTGCCGCCTACCTCTCCCCAAGTAACCTTCATCATCAGCGAGTAGATGTTGACCATGACGACTGCCCAACCAAATGTCCGAAGAGACCATATTGCCATCATGAAAATTCCTTCACCCCACAGTCCCTCTGTTAAACCCCAAATTGTGGTTGTAATTGCAGTGCCGACTGCAGCATAAATTATCGTTGCTTTGCCACCGATTGTTTTTCCCAATACTCCACCTACAAGATATCCAAGCATAGTTACGATTAGAATAACTCCACCCTTCGTTTGATTAAACTGTTCTTCTGTCCAGCCCAATTCTCGAACGAACAACAAAGGAAGGACTGGAATCAAAAAGAACGACAGCGAAACTGTTAGACTGAGTAACACACCGAGTTGTGCAGCCTTGATGTTTAGTGCGGTTTTAATATTGGCAAATATGATTCCGAAACTTGGTTGCTCCTTTGATTCATAATCAACAATTTCTCCGCTATCACTCCATGGGAATCTTTTCTCACCAGGTCTCTCTGTCATGTATATTGGGACTAGCATAATTACAATCAGAATAGGAATTTGTAGTGCAATAGCTCCTTTGATTCCTAATATATTGATGACTGAACCAAGTCCTGCTCCGCCGATGATACCCCCAACTGACTTGGATGTGAACATGTATGAGTTAACTTGTTCAATTTCATCATGTCTTAATATATCAACGGCTAAGGCATCCGTGGCAACATCTTGTAATGATGTAAAGATGTTGTAGACACAGAACATAATTGATACTAGTAGAACATTTGATGCTGGATCGGGTACGAAAAGAATCGCAGAGAGGAAAATTACCATTCCGGTTTGAGCAGCCAATATCCAGGGTCTTCTACGCCCCATTTCTCGATACTGGAACCGGTCGATAACTGGCCCCCAGAGGAATTTGATCGACCATGGTAGGGTCCCCAGAGTCAGTAAAAGTGCTAGTTTACCTGCCCCAACGCCCTCCAGCGCTAAGTATGTAACAAAGGTTACAGTCATGAATCCCCAAGGTATTCCCTGCGCAACATACAGCGCACATAGAGTAAGAACTCTAGATTTGGAACTTTCAACCAATGAATTCCCATGCTCAGTAGTGTGCTCATCGACAATTATTGCTTCAATAATTTCATC
>DUKK01000047.1 GCA_013329355.1 Candidatus Poseidoniaceae archaeon
CCATTTTTCAGTTACACATTGGGAGTATGAATACCAAGAAGATATCACTTAAGCCGATAGTCGACAAGACTACAGGATTTTCGGGAGCAGAAATAAAAGCGACTTGCGTCGAAGCAGGTATGATTGCTATTCGCCAAAGTAGAGGCCACATCACTCAAGAAGATTTTATTGAATCGATTAAAAGAATCAATCTCAAAAAGATTCAAGGCGGATTAAAAGACACACCTGAGTCAATGTATAATTAAGGCTAACTACAAAGTCCGTCTTTTGAACCATAAACTATGGAGCAGCCCATTATCGAATGCGTACCTAACATCTCAGAGGGTAGAGATAAGTCAATAATTGATAAAATAGTCAATTCCATCGAGCAATCTGCCGAATGCTCAGTACTGGGAGTTGAGCCCGATGCTGATTATAATAGAACTGTAATTACCATTGCAGGAACCCCGCACAAGGTGTATCAAGCAGCATATCAATTGATTAAATCATCCATTGAATTGATTGATATGTCAGCCCATGAAGGAGAACACCCTAGATTAGGCGTCGTTGACGTATGTCCTTTTATTCCATTGAGGGATTACACAATGAGTCAATGTGCTGATTTGGCGCGTAAATTAGCACAACAAGTGGCCAACGATTTCGGCGTGTGCACATTTCTTTATGGTTATGCAGCGGCAAAACCGGATCGTAAATTATTGTCCACTTTAAGAAAAGGTGAGTACGAAGGCCTACAATCTAGGTTGGACGGTACTGACACTATACATAATGAATCAACAAAATTGCCAGATTTTGGTCCGGCTGTGTGGGGCTCAAACCCGAAAAAATCCGGTGGGATAACCATCGGAGCAAGAGATATACTTGTGGCATACAACGTCAATGTTGACGAAAAGGATGCCAAGATTGCAAAAATAATTGGCTCAATTGTCAGAGGCAGTGGCAGACTAATCAAGAATGATGACGGTGGAAAACTACGTGTTAGAGGGATGATTCAAGAAATTCAGGGAATGGGAGTAACATTAGAATCGCATGGAATAAGCCAAGTTTCGATGAATATCTTAGATGTCATGAAATGCCCAATACACAAAGCGTATGAGATATGTCGCTCCATTGCAAATGATCACTCGACCCAACTAGTTGGCAGTGAATTGGTAGGTTTGGTACCGCTAAGTGCAATGCTGGAGGCAGGCAGTTGGTACTGTGAGGTGCCTGATGCAACGGAAGAAGAATTAGTAAATAGTGCGATAAATGGTCTTGGTTTATCCAATTTGGAACCATTCGAACCAAAGAAGCGCATCATTGAATGGGCCCTAAAGGGGGATTATCAATGAGTTGGATTGATATGAAGATGATTGATTTTCAAGCCTCACTAGCATCAAGAGCAGCAACACCAGGTGGTGGAACTGTGAGCGCAGTAGCGCTTGGACAATCGGCAGCATTAGTAGCGATGGTGACCGAATTAACCATTGGTAATGACAAATGGCGTGAAGGTTGGGAAATAAGTAAATCTGCAAAAATTAAAGCAGATCATGTTATGCTACAAACTAATGACTTGGCGGATGATGATAGTAAAGCCTTTGATCAAGTGATGGGTGCTTTCAAACTTCCTAAGTCCAATGATATCGAGATGGCAGCTAGACGAGAAAGTATCAGACAGGCTACGTTAGAGGCTGCTGAAGTACCGTATAAAACAGCCACACTGGCAATTGAACTGCTCAAAGAAATATTACCATTATCAGAATATTGCAATGCTAATGCAATATCAGATGTAGGTGTGGCCACTTTGTTGGCTACTGCTGGATGCAAAGGCGCCCTATTTAATGTCGAAATAAACCTTAACAGTCTACCAGTGGAACTAGGTCAGGATATGAGAAGCAACATACCATACATCAGTGAGGAGTGTCGAGCAATATCGAAGGAAATTATGCATATTGTCAAATCTAGGTTGTGATTACCTAATCTTTGACCCACTTTTAATCGAACCGTCGACAGTAACTAACTTGACATTGCCGTTTCCATCATCGGCAGCCAACATCATACCCTCCGAAGTAATTCCACGCAGCGGTCTTGGTTTTAGATTAGCAACAAATACTACTGTTTTGCCGTTTAATTCATCTTTCGAATAATATTCTTTCAATCCAGCACAAATTGTCCTACCTGAGCCACCATCATCAAGAGAAATAACATACAATTTATCGGCATTCGGGTGCTCTTCAACACTGCTAATGACGCCAACTCTCAAATCTACTTTCATAAAATCATCAAAATTTAGATACTTTATACCTTCTATTTCCTCGCTCATCTTCTTTTCACCTTTTTTACCGCCTTTAACATCATCACTAGGGCCATCATTTCGTTTATCTTCACTGCTGATTAACGATTCCTCATGGGCTAATATTTCACTCAATTCGATTCGCTTAAACAGTGGCTCCGGCTTTTCGCTACTCCACGTCATTGGAGCAGTCCAGTTAATTGCCTCACTCCAACTAACCAATGACACATCGCCCGTCTCTCCAATTGAATGCCACAACCTTTGGGAGCTGAATGGCATGAATGGTTGCATCACGATTGCTAAGAATCGACAAATCCTCCAGCCGAAAGCTAGTTCTGCGAGTGACTTTTGACCCTCAACACTGGTTTGTTGTTCTGCAGACAGATACTTCCATGGTTCTGCGGCTTGCACAATTTGATTGCCATACTGAGCGGATTTCATTGCTGTGCGCAGTGCCTCCTTGAAACGGTGTTTGTCCAGTGACTCAGATATATCTTGATGCATTTGATTAAGTTTGTTAATGTGTTTGGCATTTACCTCATCGCGCTCAAATGACGCATATGGACCTGATTTACCTTGTGGTAACCGAGCACCAAGCGTCAAAATACGATGAACAAAATTACCGTAGGCAGCATTTAATTCTGAGTTAATTTTCTCGACAAAATCTGGCCAATTGAAATCTGTATCATGATTTTCTGGCATATTTATACTCAGATAATACCTCAAAAGATCGGGGTCAAAGCGCTCGAGAAAGGCGGGCAACCAAACTGCATGTTTTCTACTTTTAGAAAACTGACCGCCTGCTAACATAAGATATTCCATTGCCGGGACATTGGTCTCAAGTGAAAATTGACCAGGTTTGGGTAGTGATACCGGAGTATGCTGATCTAGGCCGGCATTGGCGTGATTAAGTCCCATTATCAGAGCTGGCCATATTACAGTGTGAAAGGGTATGTTATCCTTACCCAAAAAGTAGAGATGGCGAGGTTTAGTACCTTCATCACTAATGTTCCACCAGTTCAGCCATGCGTCAGCACCACGTGAATGACCGGCATGTTTGGCAACATCTTGGGCCCATATCTGCGCACATGTTGAGTAACCCTGAACGGCTTCAAACCAAACATATACACATTTGCCATCCCATTCGTCTCCTTCAAGTGGCAGGGTTATGCCCCATTTCAAATCACGAGTTACGGCTCTTGGTCGTAATCCCATATCCAGCCATTGTTTGGTCATGGCTCTAACATTTGGTTTCCAAATTTTATTTTGATTCTTAGCATGTTGTTCTAATGCTGATTGAAATAAATCAAGGCGATAGAAAAAGTGGTCGGTATCCCTAACATCGATACTGTTCTGTGGATTCATTTTTGATCTTGGCTCTTGCAAATCAATCGCTTCATATGTTGCACCACACTCATCACATTGGTCACCTCTAGCTTCTTGATAGCCACATGTAGGGCATATGCCCTCAACATAGCGATCGGGAAGAAATCTGCCACTTCCATGCGATGTTATTTCATAATACTGTTGAGTTGTTTTCCGTTCAAAAAATCCTGCCTTAAGCAGTTTAGTAAAGTTCTCTTTGACAATTGTTTTGTGACGTGTATCACTAGTACGATTGAACAACGCCCCACCGTATTCTACACCGCGTGGGTCAACGGTTGGCTCCCAGGAGCAACCTAAATTTAGTAGTGCTTTGGAATTGATGGCATGGAATTTATCCACTATTTCTTGTGGCAGAACACCTTCTTGCTCTGCTGTTACGGTGATTGGAGTACCATGTTCGTCGGAGCCTGAAACCATCAAAACTCTGTTACCGATTGCCCTCTCATATCTTGCTTGTATATCTGGTGGCAAATAACATCCTGCTACGTGACCCAAGTGGAGGGGACCATTTGCATATGGCCAGGCCACACAGATTAGCACATATTCGCCGTCTTGTGACACGGTATTCCCTCATTTTACCCCTGCGATGGACTGCTTTATTGAATTTGACTATGTTATATGTTACAAGCGTCATTTTGAATAACTAGAATCCACAGGATAAAACAGCGCATCGTCTAGGGGCCGTCGAAACTTCATGGATTACACATTGTTGATTTTCTATGTTACACTTGCACTTGGTGTATCTTTTCTCTGCTCGATTCTAGAAGCTATTGTCCTTTCTATACCACATACACACATTGCTGTAATGGAAAAAGATGGCACTAAAATCGGTAAGATTTGGGCTACACTCAAGGATGACGATGCGGTCAAGCCATTAACCGCTATACTGACACTCAACACTATTGCCCACACCATGGGAGCCGCTGGGGTGGGTTCTGAGGTCCAAAAATTGTATGGCGAGGATGCATTGACTCTCGCCTCCGTAATCCTTACCCTAGCGGTTCTATTACTATCCGAGATAATACCGAAAACACTAGGAACGGCATATTGGAAACAACTCGCACCTTCTGCTGGTTATGTCCTTCACTACACAACAGTTTTGCTGACTCTGTTAATAGTTCCAATACAGTGGCTCAAGAAGATTTTACCGAAGGGCGAACAATCATTGGTCACGCGTGATGATGTCGCTGCATTAGCTGATCTAGGCGAGGAAGAAGGCATATTGGAAGTTGACGAAGAAACTGTAATTCACAACCTACTAAGGCTCCGTGAAATAAGCGTTAATGAGGTTATGACACCGCGAGTTGTTTTAACCGCTTTCCAGATGGATTCTACAATACGGGAAATCATGGATGAAAATCACGTAATAAGGTTCTCTAGAATTCCAATTTACGACGAGTCCATTGATGATATTAAAGGAATTATAATTCGTTCGCAATTGTTGATGGCTGCGAGTCGTGATGAATGGGATATCAAGATATCAGATCTTGCCAAAGACGTGCTTAGTATATCAGCGAGTAGTTCAGTCGATGCGACCCTTGACCTATTCTTAAGCAACAGACAACAGATAGCTATAGTAACCGACGAATTTGGTGGAACATCAGGCATTGTCACAATGGAAGATGTGCTAGAGACTTTGCTGGGTGAAGAGATTGTCGATGAGTTAGACGAAGTTGAAGATATGCGTGAACTCGCTAGGGATCAAGCCGAACTTACCGAATCAGAATAACATCACAACTATTGGCAATCAAAGACAGTTTGTCCATACTAATCTGCTTCCATTACCCAATCAATGTATTCGCCACAATGAGGTAGTTTCCTAGCTTGGTCCTGAAATGAATATTAAGCATTTATCCAAGGCAGGTAGAGAATTACTTTGCATCACTAGATTTTGCTTTTGCGTTACTTTTGGCCTTTGGTTTTGACTTAGCTTTGGCCTTGGGTTTCTCTTTGGTTTCAGCATCTGATTTCTCTTCCATTGGGCCGTCCTCAGCAGCCTTTTCAGCCGCTTCTTCTTTCGCTTCTTGTTCTTTAGCAATTCGTCTAGCTTCTCGTCGAGCAGCAAATTTGTCACCATAATCCCCCATACTTTCAAATTTAGCCCAGAATCCAGATGCTTTCTCTTCTTTTGTAGGAACGTGCTTGACAAGGTATGCGCCAAACAGCACATCGTATAGGCCTTGGTTGTATTGGCTAGCCTTAGCAAATTGTCGGTTTACTATGTAAAGGATGAGGAATATAGCGCCTATTACAGTCCAAATTATTGGACCTGCGCCTGCGTCTTTGTCACCAAACTTACTGGTTGAAACAAATACAAACATTAGTCCGAATAAAGCAAAAATACCAACAGAGTTGGATAACATACCCTGGAAGGGTGTAGCCCGCTCGCCCGTTGTATTAACGAATTTAATTCTCGCAACGAACTGTCCCAAGTTTCTACCAGTCTTGAATGGTAGAACAACCACGTTTAGAATTATCATTATTAGTGATACTATCAGTAAGATTGTTGTGACAACACTTGTATCACCAGCCATCATGAAAATTGCCGCAAGTAAGACACCAAAATTCCACCCGAAGTTAACAAACCAGCTCATAGTTCTGTCAAGCTTGTTGGCTATTTCGTAACCATCTGGTAATCCAGATGGACGAGGTATTCTTGGTTTCCTTACCTTCTTCTCTTTCTTTTTCTTTTCTGCCTTTACCGGTTTTTCCATAACTTCCGATGTTGCTTCTTCAGCAATAGGTTTTGGTTTGGGTTTGGCTTTTGCTACAGGCTTAGCCTTTGCTTTTGGTTTGGCTTCGGTTTTAGTGGAGTTTCCGCCTGCTTTGTCTAATAATCCCATTTAATCATCTCACTGATACATTTCACCTATTGTGCTGTAAATCTGGAAATCGCTTGACCCAACAAATTCCTCGATTGACTCTTGATCCATGTTGCCTAGTTGATTGTCGACAATACCGAAGAATAGTCCGCGCATCTCATCATCAGCAGATAGCGGATCACTACCAACTGTTTGGTAAATCGAGAAATCGTCTGACCCGACGAATGCTTCTACAACTTCACTTGGAAGGTTTGACCCTAGCAACTCATCGACTATAGAAACAAATGTAACGAATAAATCTTCATCATCGGCTTCTTGTGCAACTACCGGTTCCTCATATTCCGGTGTTTCATCATCAACCTCATCCTGGACCATATTAGCCATTATCTGTTTGCGCTCTTTTAGCAGCATCTCAAGTTGAGGCTTAAGTTCTGCTAGAGTTTCTGAGTCACCAGCTGATTTGGCTTCCTGATAGGCTGGTTTGAGGGTCCTAATTTCATTCTCAATATTATTGAGCATCTCCTCTGCTGAAAGTTCTATGTCGTCATCTAACAATTCCACAACTGGCGCATCTCTAATTTCCGCAATTTTTTCGTCGTGCTGCTGCTTCCTGAGGACTATTATATCACGGTCTAGAGAATGTCCGAATCGGTCTGCATATCTGTCCAGCAAGGAACCGGCTTCCCCCGATGATATTCGGTCAATGTGACCGTATATTTGGGGCAGAGGTTTGTTGGATTTTTTGGCCCATAAATCACCATAATCATTACTTGCTTTATCTTCCTTTGATTGCTGAAGGCTATTTGCTTCACTGAGTAAAGATGGCGCTGGTAAATCGTTG
>DUKK01000152.1 GCA_013329355.1 Candidatus Poseidoniaceae archaeon
ACTAACCTATCAATGATATGCGCATTTTTTTCCACACCCTGCGTTAATTCCAATCTGTGGTTATGTTGAAAGGCTAATCTCTCGGCAATTGCCGGAGTGGCTAATACCTCATTTATATCCGACCCGCTTACCATCATTTCAACGATCATTTGCATATACTCAGGTTCGGTTTTTGATAAGGTTCTACTGAACCTCATCAGTTCATTATCTTCCTGGAATTGTTGTAGGGTTATCCCTCCTGAATCTAGCTCATCAACGAACGGCATCAAATCTAGGAAATTTGACAGATCGCAGTATGGCTTGATAATTTCATAGACCAATCGAGCAGCAGACGGCGTGGGTTGCCAATCAACAACGCCTCCATTTGAGGTAAAAACCGATAATTGCTCAGGCGATGGCTTATTGGTCCGATGATGATCCAAATACCAGCCACATTTTTCATGGAATGGTAAGTCAACAATCGCCGTTTTGGAATCAATCAGCTCATCAACGCTTCCGCTCCTAATTAATGCCGCATGGGAGAAGATAACCTCTGCGCTGGGATTATATTTCTTGAGGATAGCTGCTCCGCATAAGCCATCAAAATCAGAATCCGCGATTATTTTGTTGAACTGCGGTATGTGGTTGATACTCATCTAGTCACACTAGGTAGCGATAATGTATAAGTTTCTTACTTTATTTATAAAAAATATCATGACTAATGCCACTATCCGGTTATCATGGAAACCTCATGTGGAGTAGTTCTAGTGAACTTCGGAACTATCTTACTGTTACAGTATCCTCAGGGTCATTGGGATTTGCCAAAAGGACATATTGAGGCTAATGATAGTGACAATCATGCAACGGCTGCTAGAGAATTAGCCGAAGAAACCGGCATAAGTGAAATCGAGTTCATTGAGGGTTTTGAAAGCGAAACAAATTACAGTTTCAAATATAAAGGAAAGCGGACTAGAAAGCAGGTTTACTGGTATCTTGCCACCACTGAAAAGATAACTGTTAAACTGTCCAAAGAACACCGAGACTACATGTGGCTGGATTGGGAACTAGCCTTGGATATGGCGACCCATGCTGAAACTAAAGGTGTGATAAAGGAAGCAATGATTTTTGCTAATAATCATGGCTTATCCTAGTTTATCGAAATCCTCTTCGTTTTGGTGAAATTTCCTAATCATTGATGATACGCTGACAGCTTCCTGCCGCTTACCCAACGGCGTCCACAAAGTTTCCTGCTCACCCAAGTTCTTAGTCACCCAACGCGCGTAAACGAAAAACCAATCGGATAATCGGTTAACGTAGACTCTAGTTTCTGGTCGGAGCGAATCTGGTCCTTCAGAATCCTCGATAACTATCAAACTTCTTTCTAGGCGTCTAGTGATGGTCCTAGCGTGATGGATAATTGGCTCTGGGCCTGTACCTGCGGGCAGAATAAAGCTTGTCAGTGGATCTAATTGTTCAATCCACGCATCCATTTCATCAGTCAAAGATTCACACTGTTGTTGACCTATCAGAACCATGTAATCTGGTAGCTTGTCAGGATCGCAAGCAAGTTCCGCTCCAAGATCGAATAGTTCGCTTTGAATTCGGTCTAGGGCTGCTTCTGATATTTTTCTAATCCTGGCGATGGTTGAACTGCTTCCACCATCTGCGTGGTCTGGTAGCATTGAGCACTCACGTCGTATGATTCCAACAATTGAATTCAATTCATCACAAGTTCCTACTGCTGCGAACCTCAAGTGGGATTTTCGATGTCTTGAACCATCGACGAATGATGATGTCCCATCATCTCCAGTGCCAGTGTAAACTCGATTTATTCGAACCATGCTGTCTCCGCCTAATGATAACTAATTCACGCTTCTATGAGTGGTTTACGGGCGAGGAAACTTGAATCCAAGCTGTGATACCATTCAATATCCTCCTCTCCTTGAGTCCAAGAGTATAGTACAAGTTGTCCATCAACGACACCATACCACTCCAGCCTGCCTGGGTCTAGGCATGCCATTTTTGCTCCTGTTTGCTCCAACTTATCTACGGCTTGATGCCACTCATGAATCATCGTCGCTAGGTAATCTGCCAATTCTGTAACGTGGTTATGGTTTGAATCATAACGCTCTAAAATGATATCAAGTTCATTGGTCAAGTCTGCAGCATTATCACTGATGGATTGTAACTGTATCAAAATTGCCCGCGCTGATGGTAAACTAGCCCTCGCTTCTTCAATTGTCATGACTTTTGCCCCTGATGGCATATCTCCGAGGACTTGCTCTAAATCTAACAAATCGCAAACCTCCATTGGTCGGCCAGAATAAATTGGTAATTCAGACATATCGGACACGTGGTGGCTTGTGCGAGAGGGGTCTTGAATTCATCGATTAATTTGGCCGAAATACAGCGATTTTCTCAATAATTAGCGATGTCCGATTTCGTTTTTTGTAAGTCCGAAAAATGCTTGACTAATTTGATGACCAGAAAAAATAATAGCCAGAACCATAGCAATAGCTCTGCAGCAATAATGGCATAATACAGTGGCCCCAGTGATTCGAGCATAACAACGCCATCGTACGGAATACCGTGTGATGAGATAAAGGCTAATTGTGATAATATATTAGCCAAAAACCAGATTCCAAGAATTGCTAGCATCAACGGCGATAATGTCACGCTTCGGGCTTTAGAAACCATATTAACATGTATTAATTATACTTTAAAGTAAATAAAATGTTGGTTATTTTGCGTTTTTCGGCAAATTATTGTAGTAATTTACCAGATTAAGGTCATTCTTCGCCAAGTTGTTCTGTGTGATGACCCATTTTGCTCAAACACTCATCAACAGCATCTAGCCACTCCACTGCCACAGCATTATTACCACCAGATTCAAGAAACAGACTATTCCAGTGCGCTGCTTGTTCGTCTAAGTCAAGAAATTGTGTGATTTTGTACAGTGCTGAGTAAGCCATTGGGTTTAGATGTTCTTCATCCCCATCCCAGGCTTTTTCGAAACACTCTATGGCGCCGTGGGGCCCATGTAATTGGCCTTTGTGTAATGCAACCATGCCTGCCTGACTCCATGCTAACGGTAATCGACCAATTAGCAGCCCGCGAAAAACTAACCACGTTTGTCCGCCTGCCAAAACCACCAAAGCAAAAAATCCAGCCCAATGCTCAAACCGAGTCAGGTCTTCCCAGGTTTGAGTGATTAAACCAGTTACTCCAACACAGAACATAAAACCGGCCATAGGAGCAACAAGGACTTCACGTCGAGTATTCAGCATGTGATGTATCCCGGTTACTAAACCGAATGCACCGACAACTGATAATATCCCTAAATGCGCTTCAAGACTAGTTGGATTCTCTGCCGACTGACCCATAAACAGTAATCCGGCTATAATCAACATAAGCGTCCCGAAACGTTTAGCCGGGGTCGGAAATGGCTGACTTCTAGACCCAATTATTAGCACTACACCAATTAATGCATCGAATATTAACAATATCCACACAATGGTTGACTCGGCCAATATCATACTACCTACACTAATCCTAAAATATGGTTGTCTTTGAGTATTTGCTCAATCTCTATGATATTTTGTCCCTTTAATTATTTCAGTCGCCCGATAAATCTGCTCTGTCAAGACGACGGCTGCAAGTTCGTGAGGTAGAGTAAATTTGGATAGTGAAATTTGATTATCACTCAGGTTACTGTAATCGTGCCATCCGTCAACAGGCCCGATTGCTAAATTAATGTCTTGATCACTTATCGACCAACCCTTCACCAAATCAGCAAACTCTGTAGAGGTGTACTGCATACCCTGCTCGTCAAGCAAGAACAGTTTCCCAGCCTTACCAATATCACTCACATAAGCTTGTATTGACTTTTTTTTAGCATGATATTCTACACTGATATTACGACTCTTTAGCCGTGCTTGATAGTTTTTCAACATCATATCGTAGGCTTGTTCTTTTGGTAAGCCATGAATGTGAATAGTAATTCTTCCCATAAAAACCCGAAAAAGGCAACACTATTGAAATGTTCACCTATTTTCATTAATCACTTGAACCAAGTTCAAAAACTAGTGGTCCACCGCGATAACATGGGATGGTGGCCGTTTGGTAAGTCAAAGCCATCGAACCGGGTAATTGAACCGATAACGAAAGATGGACGAACCTGGCTGCTCGAGTTACGTGATATGTGCGAGCGCAATTTTGACAACCCTGAGGAAGCAAAGCGTTGCATCAGACAGATGCAGGTAGAGTGGCAAGAATGCTTGGAAAACGGTTCCCTTTCATCGGTCAACAAAGAGGCTCTGGATAGTCGAGCAATAAGGCTCCTATCTTGCACTGATAGCGAATGGTTGAATTGGCTTGATGACTTAGAATTTTGGAAAACCGGATGGAAACCTGTACAAGATTCGCCAGACAAGGTTTGAAATGGGCTTTCCTACTCGTCTCATCATGGCAAAAGTGACATTGCACATGTTGCATACCTGTCCGTTTTGTTGGAAAGTCAGAGGTCTTCTTGAATATCTAAAGTTAGATGTCGATTACGTTTCAGTGAACGGATTGAGCATCAAAAAAGCTGTA
>DUKK01000081.1:0-2954 GCA_013329355.1 Candidatus Poseidoniaceae archaeon
AAATAGGAATTTTTTCACCGGTTAGTGGGTGAATCGCATTTTTACCGAGCGGCACACCTTGTTTTTTGTTCATATTCTTTATCCGATCAAATTCAGCCATCACAGATACTTCATCGTGTAGTTGTCGCCATGCAATCTCGTAATTTGTTCCTGTAACCAGTTTTTCCGCTAGGGGATGTTCAGGTGCTAGAGTGAGGAATGTGGCGCCAAATAACGTGTCCGGGCGAGTTGTAAAAACGGTGATTGTTTGATCTGAATCCTCAATTTCAAAGATGATTTCAGCGCCTTCAGAGCGGCCTAACCAGTCTTTTTGCATTGCTGCGACATTTTCCGGGAATTCAATTGAATCTAAACCGTCGACTAATTCTTGGGCGTATTTTGGTATATCTAAGAACCACTGGCTCATTTCTTTCTGCATCACAGGACCGTTGCATCGCCAACATCTTCCCGCTTTGACCTGCTCGTTAGCGAGTACTGTATTACATGGACTACACCAGTTTACTGCCGCAGACTCTTGGAAAGCCAGACCACTTTCGTAGAACTTGGTAAAGAACCACTGATTCCATTTGTAATAATTTGGATCGTGACTTTTGACCATTCGATTCCAATCATAAGAGAACCCCATTCTTTTGATTTGTTTGGTGATCGAAGCCATATTCCGCTCTGTGATATCGTGCGGGTGACCACCTTCTTTTATCGCAGCATTTTCTGCTGGCATCCCGAATGAATCAAAACCCATGGGATAAAGCACATCGAACCCCATCATTCTCTTGTACCGTGCAACTGCGTCCCCAATCGAATAGTTTCTGACGTGTCCCATGTGCATCTTACCAGAAGGGTAAGGATACATTTCTAAGCAATAGAAGGACGGTTTGTCATCAGATATTTGTGCAACAAAAATGCGCTCATCATCCCAGCGTTGTTGCCAATAATCCTCATCAACACTTTGGATGCTATAACTCAAATCACCACTTCCTAGCCGCTACAAATGCGCGGACTATCGGTTGCCATTTCAAACCCACTATTCAAGGACCGTATTTATCTAGGATTTTCATGGCACGGCGAATCGAGGTGAGAACTCCCTCTAGAATTGATTTGGCTGGTGGCTGGACCGACGTACCGACATATTGCGAAAAAATGACTGGTGAGGTTGTAAACATTGCAATTAACCACTATGTCAGGTGCGAAATGGAGATTGACAATCAACGAAAGATTTCACTTTCATACACTACTGACATGCCTACTGGATCTGGTTTGGGGACCAGCGGTGCAATGAATGTGGGATTTATCTCAACAATCGCTAATCAGTCTCAATTACCGCTTGAGACCGCCGAAATTGCCTATCAATTTGAAGCTCTGTTGGGAAATACTGGCGGTCGCCAAGATCAGTGGGCAAGTGCCCTGGGTGGCGTCAATCATCTGACGTTTAGTGGGGAGGCAGTGTCGGTTAAACCACTCAAAGTTTCAGCCGAATTTGCTGATTGGCTTGAACAACACATAATGCTCTTCAACAGTCATATCACTCACGTATCTGGCGAACTCCACAAAAGCGTTTGGCAGCGTTATCTTGATGGTGATCAAGAGATCAAAAATGGACTCAACACAATAAGGAAGGCTGGATTATTGATGGCTGAAGGAATCGCTAAAGAATCAATAGTGGATGTTGTTGACGCAATGAGATTAAATTCGGCGGGCGTCGATATCCTTGGCTTAGAGTTACACCAACCATTTCGTGATTTGCTAGATCAGCAGATAGCAGACGGTACGGTAAGAGCATGGAAAGCAATGGGTGCTGGTGGAGGAGGGGTTGTTGGAGCAATAATTGCCGATACCCAATATACTAGCAAATTGATTGACGCCCTCAATGCATATGGCTGGTCACATATACCCTGGCGAATAGATTATGACGGTGTTGTTAGAACTGAGATTAATCTTTGAATTTTAAATATTCAATATCAGTTTCTAACAAAAATATTGCCTCTTTGGTCAACTTGTAGCGGTTTTTTATGCCCATTTTCCGTTTTTCTACCAAACCGTATTTCTGTAGGGTGCGTAGGTGATGAGAAATTAACTGTTGACTCTTTGCCAGTTTTTTTGCTAATTCGGACTGTGTGGGAAACTCACCTAATTGGTGCTCATCATCAAGCATTGTCAAAATTTTGCCTTGCAAACTTTTGGGGTCAGGAGATAGCGGCGGAACCGGTAAATCTTCAGGGTTCATACCAGGATACAGCGAGTTATTGAGCGGATAATAACGAACAAATCTGCCATCATTGATACGCCATATCAACTCTTGATTTTCTAATAGTCTTAGATGGTGAGTTATCTGTCCATTGCTCATGTTTAACGCCGCCATAAGTGCCCTAAAGTGACATCCTGGATTGGCGGTTAGATAACCAATCAACCGCCCTCTCTGGAATCTTCCATCTGAGGTTTCATGGGTTTTACCAACTAATCCGAGCATCCACAAGCTGGTTGATGTTAGTGGTATTCGAAGACTCTCCGTATTGGAGATAAATAATAACAAACCAATCAGAATAGAAGAACTAGTAACTCCATATACTGCGATTTTAGTGATTGTTATGGTTTCGTCATCCACCTCCTGTAGAGTAGTCGCTGCTGCGGTTTTGGCATTAGGGTCTTCATCTACGAAAATTTCGGCAATGCTAATGATTGGTAACCCAAATTGTGAACAAAAACTGTCATCTTGTTGATTCTCTGTGACGAGATACTCACCATACCAGGACTCCTTTGGTGCCCAACCGGAGTCAGGGCTTCCGTCTTGGAGGATATATGCAGAGTTGGGCGCACTTATCATCCAACACTGTTCATCATCTAGCGCAATTGAATTCCAAACTCCAGAGATATGATAGGTTGACTTTGGATTAATAGCCATTTGTCCGGACACAAGGTATATGTTTTCCGAGTAGATTGAAGTATATTCAAAACTTACT
>DUKK01000081.1:3215-6610 GCA_013329355.1 Candidatus Poseidoniaceae archaeon
GCCATTTGTCCAGACACAACATATATGTTTTCTGAATAAATTGAGGTATATTCAAAGCTTACTTTATGCGTCACTGCGATGTAATCACTAGCAGTATACTCGTCGGGGAGATCTACTTTCTGATGAATCTCATATATACCATTTGGCGAGGTAAAGAAATTTCCGCTGTTGTAATCACAAAACTGGTTTTGTAGGATTTCATCATCCATATCTATCATAATAATATCGACAACCAAGGTGCAATCTGAAAATACTCTCAAATTCTTATTTGTGGTGATTTTTACCGTGGTGTATAGTGAATTTTCAGCAACCTGGTTATCTAGGTCAATTTGCATGTCGTTGTCATTGCACCTGCTTGAATCATTAGGAATATTTTGGAAAAAATCGGCCTTAGAAAACTGTTTTCCCTCCAGAACGATTGTGTATTTACCAAAGTCTACTAAGCAACTATCCTCATCCGATAATACCCAATCATAGACTTTAACACGGCTGACATCGGGAGAAATTTCAAATGCTTGCGTTGTGGTCTGACAAAAATCAATTACGTCAGAGTGGTGAATTTCACCGTAATCGTTGACGATTAGGAGGTTTAAGTCACAGTCGTTTACTTGTGAGTTGGTATATGTATGATAGTCTGCCATGATTGAAAGATGTGGATTAGACTCTGTTTCAGTCAGTTGATAACTAATCTGCTGCAAATCCGGTCTTACTTGGTTACCATCATCTGTTTGCTCCATGGACGTAGTTGGAGTGATGAAATTCAGTTGTTGAAATTGGCTGCCTCCAGTAAGGTAGAGGTTGAAATTATCTGATGAATCTAACCAAAGTCGGTCAATTATGTGATTACCAACATACATATTCTCGTAGGGGTGAAGTACCTGGATATTGTTAAGACAGTTGCCAAAGATTTCACGGTTCAGACCGCTCTCAATAATGATATTACAGTCAAGCCCGGTCAAATCAACTTTGTCGGCAGTCGGGTTGTGAATGAACAATTGAATCAACTCTGCCGTTGCATCATTACTTGATATGTCAACCGTATTGTAAGTTAGTTCGATGTTATTTGGTAGTGTGCTGTTTCCAAAATACTGCAAAATGTGGGCGTCGCTGATGTCTACTATGCTGTGAGAGACGACAATTAGGTATGAGCCGGTGGGAATTTCTTGTCCATTACTATCGGTAAAATCCCAGGTCTGGCGCATTAATTCTACTCGCTCTTCCTGATTGATTTCAAGTGCCTGAATTTGACTTCTACAGTTGTTCTCCGATGAGAAAATAAGTGAGCTATCGGCTTTGAAAACCTCAAATGTATAGTCACACGAAGGATTATTATCAATATGTGTTGATGATGATGGATTATATAATTCCGGCTCTAAGGTCAACACGTCGCCTGAAACGTAATAGTCACTCAAGGTGTTTAATTCAATTTTTACATCGACAGTGTCAACGGTTTCAGCATAGGAGTTCGGAATAGCGGAAAAAATAACAATCCCGGCGAGCAAGGCAATCACCATTCTGCTCTTCCCCGCCATGGTTGACAGTATAACTTATCATTTGAAAGGGCAGCGGTTGATTAGAGCAATTAGTTGTGGTGTGTTGGGTTGCCAAATTTAATTTTAGAGACAGAAAAAATATTGCTGTATCAGCAGCAGCTGGGAGAATGGGATAATCTCAATCACCTAATTATTTGTAAAACTACCAATCAGGCTTGTATTATTGACCCATTTGATGGGAAATTTTGGTTAGATTTCTGCCAAGAACAGAAGGTAGAAATTACTGAGATATGGCTCACACATACCCACTGGGACCACATCAAAGGGGTGGAAGAATTGTATTGCGCAACCGATAATCAACCTATTCTTAGGTGCCATATTCTAGAGCAGCAACGTGGGTATGAATCGACTCGCGCACACTGGTGGAATCACCATCCATTATCATCAGTAACAGAAAGGTTCGGGGCCATTGAGTTCGCAATCCACTGTACTCCGGGGCATTCTCCAGGTCATGTGACGATAATCGGGCAAGGTATTATCATCACTGGTGATTGTTTATTCCTCTATAGTTGTGGCCGAACGGACTTATTCGGTGGTGATCAGGAACACCAACGCCAATCGGTAGTTTACCTCAAGGACATCTTCAGGACCACACCTATCGACTCACTGATTCTACCTGGACATCAGTATGAACGGGAAGACGGATCTATTCCGACTACGCTAAAATTGGATGTGTTTTTAATGGGAAATCTTGCTATACAGTCTGCGCATGATATCGCTCTTTGGAACAATCTGCCGTTTTTATCGTTCGATGATAACATGGCAGAACAAGCTCGGCGGCAAAAGGCTCAGCAATCATAGGATGTCATCTAGGTCAAACATCTTGGGTATCGCAGCGTCCTTTTCCTGTTGCTGCTGAATTTCATATTGCTTCCATTGCGGCAATTCAATCGGGTCATCGCCAACCCAGCCGAGTGCTCTCGCCTCATCTAACAGGCCGTTGGTTACATAGTAGTCAATCCACGCTGTGCGACGTTCATCCTCTTCCGAAAAGGCTGAATTAACCATTGCTTCGTCCAACTTTTCTTGGCGGGCTTTGTTCCTCGCCATCGTCTTGGAAAATTGTGCGACAATAATAACCGACAGTAAGACTACTATGGCGATACCTAAGTAAATTAGAGTTGGTTCACTGCTGTCAGCGGAGGAATCAATTGCGACTTCACCGTCTTGCTGTGGCTCAGTAATTTTGCACACTACCGAACCAATTCTTCCTTCAAAGATCTCCGGATCATAAGGACACGGGTCGGAAGTATCGCTTGTTCCATCATCATCTGAATCCAAGCATCCAAACACATCGCGATAGGAACTTCCTGGGGTTTTCTGACAATCATCTGGTTGATATGCTCCACTGGTGAAGTTATCCCCATAGCCGTCACCATCCAGATCATTCCATTGAGTAACCTCGAGAGGGAAATCATCGCTTAGATTGTCACCTTTACCGTCACCGTCCTGATCGCTCCATTCATCGGGCATCAAAGGAAAAGCATCACCTCTCTGCTCTCTTATCTCAAGGATTCTTTCTGAGTTATCAGCATCCTCGATGAAAGTTATTGTCCATAGATAATTGTCGCCGTAACCATCGCCATCGGTATCCACCCACTGTTCTCCGTCTTCCGGGAATTCATCATCAACATCAGCCCAACCATCATTATCTGAATCTACGCATCCATAGCGGTTATTCTCATTGGAAGTACCAAATGTCGCTGGGCAGTCATCTCCGCCAGGTTTGTTGACTTCATCTCCGTAGCCGTCTCCGTCACTATCCGACCACTGTAGTGGATTTTGTGGAAATGCATCTTCAGGATCGACGAAACCGTCACCGTCGGTATCGGGACAACCTCT
>DUKK01000149.1:0-1902 GCA_013329355.1 Candidatus Poseidoniaceae archaeon
ATCAAAAATCGATGCAGTGCTCGAGACCGGTTTGGCTGTAACTTGACTATTGGACCATTGTTCTATTAGATTCTGGTGATATTGTAAATCAAAAGCTTCGAGAGCGATGTGGAAATTGGTCCCACCAAAACCAAATGAGGAAATCCCAGCGCGTCTAGGGTGGTGACTGGGAGCAACCCAATCTGTAGGCTTTGTCGGTACGTAAAATGGGATATTTGTCCAATCAACGGTCGGGTTTGGGGTTTCAAAACCAGCCGATGGAGGTATCGTATTGTTGTGTAATGCAAGGACTGCTTTCATGACCCCCGCAATGCCTGCTGCTGCTTTCAAGTGGCCAATTTGGGATTTGATTGAACCCACTGCGACATGATCGCCACCGGAGAGTCCGGTCCATAGAGTGGATAAGGAGGATAGCTCTGTGGCATCTCCAACTTTGGTAGAGGTCCCATGTGCCTCGACCAGGCCGACAGTAGATGGCTCATATCCGGCTTGTTGATAGGCTCTTGCAATGGCTTGAATTTGTCCGCGTTGACTCGGCGCAGTGATTCCTTTTCCTCGACCATCTGAGGAACCCCCGACACCCCTAATAACTGCGTGAATTGTATCGCCATCACGCATCGCATCTGACAACCTTTTGAGCACAAGTGCTCCGGCACCTTCTCCCATAACGAAACCATTAGCTCGAGCGTCGAAGGGTGTTGAGTGACTAGCCGATAGGGCACCTATGGCACTAAATTTAGCAAAAGTTGCAGGGTCCATAGTCCGGTCTGATGCGCCGGCAAGCATTAGGTCAACCTGCCGGTTTTGTAGCAGCCTACACGCATCCAAAATTGCCGCCATCGATGAGGCACAAGCAGCATCTGTTGTGTAATTAGGACCTTGGAGATTGAGCAGATTTGCTACACGCCCAGAGACAACGTTAGCAAGTTCTCCCGGCATTGTATCCTCGTCAATTCTCGGACTGTTTTCGACAATCTCGGCCTTGAAACCATCAGCATTTTGTTCTGGCAAGCCGTGTTTAATTGCGACATTCTTCGTATGATTTGACCAGACCCTGATGTTTGACAGGTTGCGATTCTCTCCTCCGAGAGCATTGGCAAAGATTACGCCACATTTTGAATGATCAAAGTCATTTGACTCACCATCATACCCCGCTTGTGTCAGGGCTGCAGCTGAGACCTCAACAGCCCACAACTGGCACGGATCTATCTGCCCTAAAGTGCCTGGAGGTTGGCGCCATCGTCGCCAATTAAATTCAAAACCATCAACAAAAGCCCCAATCTTAGCATAGGTGAATCCCTCTTCTATGTCACCTGGACCACCGGATTTCCAAAAGTCGTCCACCTTGCCTGGCCACCTCCCAGGCAGCACATCGTTAATACTAACCTTGCCATCCTTGATATTCTGCCAAAATTGATCAACATCCTTAGCATCTGGCATCAGTGCACCTAAGCCAATAATTGCAACTGGTTCAAATGGATCTTGCAATAACCCTTCTGCAACCTTTCCGTCTGCCGTTGTAATGTTCAACCGACCACCTCAATTATCCATTATTGTTTCAGGTACCATAGTGATTGAATAGCCTGCATCGACATAAATACACTGACCAGTTACACCACTAGACAAAGGGCTTGCTAACCACAGTGTTGCACCAGCAACATCACTCTGGTTGACATTGCGTCTAAGTGGAGCATTTCTTTCCACATGGTCTAGGATATTCTCAAACCCGGGTATACCTGAGGCGGCAATTGTTCTGATGGGCCCTGAAGATATGGCATTTACCCGATGGCCATCTGGGCCTAAGTGACACGCAAGCTCTCGAGTCCAACACTCCAATGCTGCCTTAGCCATTGACATGATGCCATATGAGGGTACGTAACGATTTGACGCTGCGTAGGTTAG
>DUKK01000149.1:2206-13651 GCA_013329355.1 Candidatus Poseidoniaceae archaeon
TGCGTAGGTTAGCGTGATGGTCGACGAGTTTGGGTTCAAATACGGTAGGCCAAACTTGAGACAGCGTTGCAGTGAGTTGGCAGAGATTGTCATAGCGGTATTGATATCGTGATCTTCGACGAATAATATCGGGCGATCAAAACAGGTCCTAGGTGCAAAACCAATTGCATGAACCATGATATCGGCTTTTTTCCCGGGATTATCAGCGCTAAATGCATCATAGAACTCTTTTGTTGTTTCATCATTGGCAACATCTAGTGGATAAAATCCCGCAATTTGTGGTAATTTATCTTTAAGCTGAAAAATCCTACTGCGAAAGCGCTTTTGATAGCCCAGGTAAAGGCTGACGCCGCTTTCTGCAAGCATCTTACAAATCGCCCAAGCGATTGAGTCTTCGCTCGCAACACCAAACACGAATGCCGTCTTCCCGTTGAGTTGTAACATAGCACAGCCACCTATTACAAAGTTGGCAGACCACACCCGCTCTTTGACTGTTACCATCAAAAATGTGGAAAATAGGTCAAAATCGATAGTCATGATTCTTAGCGAATCGTTAGACTAAATCAAAATTCGTCGAGCAAATCATCAAATTCATCGGTGTCAATATCGATGTCATCCAAGTCGCTGAACAAGTCATCAAACTCATCTTGTTCTGGTTCGTCAAGTTCAATAATCGGCTCTTCAGTAGGTTTTTTAGCTGCTCGCTTACGGATAGACCGGGAAACTAATCCGATTAACAGCAAGAACAGAATTACTCCACCTGCTATTGCACCATAAAGCATCAATTCATCCTCGCCAACTTCACTAATACCACCGGTCAATGTTCCGGAAGACTGAGTCGATGCAACTGAGACTGGAATCATTGTCTCACTTAGGTCAGCGTTGGCATCATTGGTTGAACTGGCTTGAAATTGTAAGTCAAAATTTGTCGTCGAATCTAAATCGTCTGGGGCCAGAATTTTAATTTCCCTCATTGTTGAGGTTGCCCCCATCGCCAGATCTTCTGCAACGAACTCTGAACCGATGAAACTGAATCCTTGTTGCTTCAGATCATTGATATTAGCGATGTCGACCCTAACCCTGTCATTATCGTTACCCTTGTTAGTAAATTGTAGGTTGATTGAAAATTCACTGCCCGATTCTACCTTTCTCGTCGATACATCATTAATTCTGAGTTCTACCGCACTGTATGTCGCGATTTCAAGCGAGTCTGAGAAAGAATCGTTTTCCCTCGGGAACGGTTCATTGAGCGGTATGGAATTCCACTCGGTAACCGTGGCAAATATATCGAACTCGTAACTGTTGCTTGAGGCTTGCTTTGTAGTTCCACTGAATGTGACAGTGAATTCTTCCGTTTCCCCCGCTTCGACGCTGTATTCTCCGGTTGCGCCCAACATATCAGCGGTTGCTCCGCCATTCCACTCATTGGTGATTTCAATTTTCGATGCTCCAACCGTCGCAGTATTTTCTATCGTGCAAACCATCTCTACGGGTGCATAACCTGCTGGACTGACATCCATTTCAGCTGGTGAATCACATGTTAGGTTTACACCAAAAACTGGGTTTTGTGCTTCTGCAACCGGAATTAGTGGTAGTAGGAATACTACAATCATTAACATCCCCAAACCAGCACGCTTCATGTTGAACCAGTTGCCGGTAAGGACATTCATTGATGAATGTGCTGGAAAAATGTCCACTTTTTCTTCACTCTTGGCCGTATAATCTGTTAGGTAAATCAACATGGGCTCGCCACAATAATTCCTCATCGATTCCAGCGGCTAACAACTGGTTAGTCCGCTTAGGGACAGTTTTAGGCCCGAGCACTGCACCGGGTCTGCGTAAATCGTCCATGTAATCCGTTTCTAAAAGGAAACCATGACTACATTGTTCGGCAGTTTCTAGTAACGTGGCTATTGCACCTTTACCTGCTAATACGCTTGGAGTCAGTCCTTGAGTCACATCGGCTTTGACATTGGGTGGTGAGTAATGTCTAATCAGACGGTCTTTTGGCAGACCAGATTTGTCTGCCATCCTTGCCATATCACGATAGGTTGATTCAAGTCCTCCCTCAACATGAAGTTGTAAGGCAAAGCCTTCATCTGCTGCGAGGGCCATAGTCTCACTCAACAAATTGTTTGATAAATCCCAAATTTCCTGATTTACATCCCAATGTGGTCTACCAACTTCACCGATTGCATGCGCCTTGCCTTCATGATAGAACTTTACCGCCTCAGCAATACTATCACGATAATTTTCCATTGCCATTTCTTTGCCTTTTACCCCATCTAGTTCAACCCATTCGATGAATTGACGCGCAAAGGCAGCAGGATGAGGCCCAAGAACTACCCTGACACTTAGACCTAGTTCTGATCTAACTGATTCTGCCATGTCTACGGTATTTTGATATGCGGCTTTGTGGCCATGTTTGGTGGTTGGTGGTGCAGCGAAGTCAGGGCAATGGATTAGGACGATATTGGTGCCACCTGCGTTCTTAAAATCCCGTGCAGCATCGAGGTATCTGCCGTTTCTATTCAAATGAAAGTGATTATCTAAAATCGGCCCGTGCCACGCAAGCCTTTGATTAGACATAGGACCACTCACAATAGTAGGTTGTTTTCCTGCAGTTGTGTTTTCCAAAATACTGCAGACATCGCCACCATGTTAGGGTGCCTAGCATCACTAGCAACACACTTGCCATTAGCCCAGACATACAACTTCAGATTATGCCGAGTGTCGTGAATTATTGCGCACCCCAACCGCTGGTCATAAGTTGAATTACCTCCAGTGAAAGTTTTGTTCATAGCTTCAACATTGACTCCTGAATCAAAATTAAAGGAGGCGATTACTGGACCTAATTCTGTTTGTAATCCAGTATCATCAAGTCCCAAACGGAGTAATAGTTCTTTGGCTGCAGCACGAGCAACTTCAACTCGGTGTGTCCCATGAACGACGATTCTCCCAGCCTCGTCGATGATTATGGTTGCGCGCGGCTTCTCCAGCGCCTTGACGACAATATTGCCGTTTTTTTGCCCCGCTAACTGCGAAATAACAGCATCATGATCGACTGGCGAGGTCGGGACGAATCTAACTAATTGATTTTCGACTCTAACGTCGACTCCGCTGGTCGCCATCATTCTTCCTCCGGGTCTAGCCTAGAGGTCTTGTTTGATGAATTCTCCTCTACATCCGGCAACTTTGCTAATTGATTGAACATAGCGGAGCGCCACGGCATGAATAAAGGAACAAGTAGGACTGCTTCCTTACCGAAATCTGTCCGTAATTCCTTGAGTGCTCCCCTGAGGCGAGATGCAAAACGAGCGTTTCGACTCTGTGAAATATGTTCGCCAATAAGCCATTCATTCATGTCCCACCATGTAGCGCATAAAACCGCAGCGGAAGACAAATTAGCACTGACTCCTTTTGGCGGTTTTTCAGCCTCGAAGATGTTGACTTTGACTCGCTTGCGCCATTTTTTCCCAACGGTAACGAGTGCCAGTAATTTTTTCCAACGGGAAACTTCCCTAGCCTCAGCTATCATGTGAGCCACCCACTCCTCATCATCCAGTTCTGGTTCAATAAAAAATACCGGCCGATTATGCCGTTGAGCTAGCCTGTGGACTCTCCTCGGCTCTGGGTCTGGAAAGCGACCTGAGGTAACATCGTCAATCTGAGTTACCTCCTCAAGAAAAATACCCATTGTGCCGCCCGAAACCAGACCGTGAGCAAGATTTACTCCGCTCGATTCAGCCTCATCCTTTTCTTCTTGTTCCCATAACTCGATTACTTCATCTGACTCCAATAAACCAAGTCCGTGCCATTCAATAGCTGGACGTAATTTGCGGGGAAAGACAACTGTGGGAATTGTGCCATGTAGGATGATCTTGCCGCCATCGGGGTCATCCCACACAAGGTCGTTCCACCCTAGCCTAGAGGACATTAGAACTCACTCATTGGTTTTCTAGCCATTCTTCGAGTTGTTGAACACTCCAACCTTGATCGAAGTAACCCTGAATTTCTTCTTGTGTCCAGAAACTAAACTTCTCCATCGCTTCTGCCATTTCCGGGCTTACTGCGGCTGCCGGTGCTGAGTAAGTCTGTGTCTGTTGAGGTATTGATGCGTAGGACTTGTCATCCTCATAATCATACTCAAACTCATCCTCAAGGTCATCTTCTCTATTGCGTCGGGAGATTACCACGACTACTACGGCAAGTATGGCAATAACGCCAATCAAGACGATAACGATTAATCCGGTAGACAAACCATCGGCCCCCGAAGCCGCCACCTTGACATTGAAGGTTTTTCCTTCGTCTTTGCCGTTAAACAAAATATCCTTACTCTCGTTATCGTAAACGATGTAATACATTCCAGTGGTAGCATCAGTGAACTCCTCCAATTCGATTGAAACCCACTGCGCTTGGTCCTTGCCGATAATTTCGCTCGTGATGTAACCTTCGAATACCGGAGGTTGATTATTGGTAACCGATTTAATCTCTAAATTGGCAATACCGGGTATACCCGAATTTACTAATTCAACCTCAAGAGTAATTTTATCGCCGACTTGTGGCGAATCTGGGATTGTTCTGGTATTTCTAACCTCGAAATTACTACCTTCAAACTCTAACGTGTAGGTTGAGCTATCTTGGCCGTCATTATCATTGCCCTCGATACCAACTGCAGAACCATCGTCGAAGTAACGTCCGGCACCAATTATCGGCGAACCTGCTCCATCGACTGTTTCAACCCACATTACTAGATTAACCTCCAATCCAGGAATGTTAAGATTAGATTCTGTCACATCAAATTGCCCAAATCCAACCGGCCACAAGTCGACACAATCTGCACTGGCTCGAATATAACCAAGACTTCCGGCTGAGAGATTCATTGGTGCAGAAAGTGGCGTTGTTCCATAATTGTTCTGATATACGTTCCAAACGTTGCCATCTTGTGGGTTACCATTGTAGTAAATCCAGTTTAGTGTTGTGGCATCTTCTGCGAGACTGCCGCGCTCTTCTATTTGGCTCGAAACATCTACGCAATGATAGCTGGATGTTGGCATATTATCATACAGTTCTGGCTCCAAGCCATTGGATGCTGTTTCGCCTCTGGAAGCAGACCATGATCCGAACACTAGTTTTGGCGCCTCGTCATCGACCTTGATGACAAACTTGCCACATCCGTTGATTACCGAACCGAAGCAATATGCGGTAGTCAAATCTTCAGCACCAACTGGTAGGTTAATCAATCTAAATTCATACTCAAATTCGTTTTGGTATGATGGCATCTTAATCGGGATATCAAATACACCACCAGTGAAGGTGTGAGTGGTAATCTCTTCCTCAACCGGATCATAATCTCGTTCCGAATCTCGGAATACCTCTTTCCTAGTTATCTCCATAGTTAACTCCGCTTCAGGCGTAATGAATACATTCTCGAGAATACCCGAGGTAAACGAGTATTGTCCAGAGAACATCACAACATCGCCGCCAGTCACCGAACCAATGAATGTCTCTTGTCCTATCTCATGATACAGGTTTTCAGATATTGGTATATTTTGATCTGTCAGGGTAGGAGAAATCATCCGCTTCTCTTCGAGATTCGAACGGAAATCTAGTCTCATATCGTTTTGGTAAGTCCAAGTTTGACGATATGAACTTTCAGAGAAAACTGGGGAATTATCGAGGTCTTTGATTTGGAATGATGGAGTATATTGAGAGGAGAGTGGTAGACCCCATTCAAAATTAATCGGGATGTTAATGATGAACTCCGGTTCAAACGGATCAATCAGCACATTCCCATCAAGGGTTCTTATGGTGGCTAGTGAGTCTCCTGCGGAATCAACCGCAATCGAGAATAATTCACTAGTTGCGTAAGCAGATTGGTTTCTTGGGTAGTAAACTATGGTTGAATCGTAATTTGTCTCTTCAGGTGCCAAGATTATTTCAAGCATTTCAACATCCTTCCACCCATTTCCATCTTCCGCTTCAATAATCAGATTGTATTGGTTGCCTGCAAACATGGTTTGATTCCAAATACCAACGCCGTCAGGTGCATTGGCTGGAATATTGCTCAACATTCTGACTCCGTTTGAATCTTCAATGTTCAGTGATTTGATTGTTGGATATTCCAAATCCATTCCAACATAAGTTAGATAATCGTTATCAAAGCCTGGGCCCCCACCACCGTCAACAGGATTACCTGCGAGGTCGTAGGACTCAATCCACACACTAACCTTGCCCTTTAGGCCTGAATTAGCAAAATCGTTGTAAGTACCGATAAAGGTAGCATTTGGTGCTGCACCATTACTGGTCGTTGCCACCTGAATATATTCTGATTCCTCAGCTAACCCATTGGAATTTGCATCATGGTCGTATTGCACCCAAACATGCAACACTGCAGACTCTGGTGGAGTTGGAATATCGCTTATCGTCAGTCGGAAATCCTGCAAGATTTTCGGTGTAGCCCAAGAATCATCGAAAACGGATCGCCAGTTCTCATCGTTATTTACGTCACCCTCGCCTGAATTTCTTTTGTATAACTCAAACGACAGAAGGTTTGGATTAAGGATGTCGATTGACAGGTTGAACTGAATCCCACAGTCCGAATCTGGATTGTATTCCGCAGGTGGGCACAGCGTATCTCCGCCGTCATATCCTGCGGCTCTGAAGCGGAAGGTCTCTAACCCAGAGGCGAATAAGCCAAGGTTGACGTTCCAGTCGTAATATCCGCCGATTGCACCGGATCTATTAGCAATCTCTGTCCAGGTGATATTAGTGAATTCACCCTCGACCTCTATACCTCTCTTTTCGACCACCAAGAAGTAGCTCGCCGGGTCAGGGGCAGCAGTAACTGACTCAAAAGTAAGGTTACCTTTTAGATTAATATCTTGGTTGGAATACGCCTGAGTTAACTGTTGCTCAACACCAGCAAAATTAGACAGAGTAAAATCACTGATTCTAATATCATTCTCAACTGCGTTACCTGTAGCAGGCAGTATCGATATACCTGACAGCATTCCAACTACCCCATCATCAGCAACGGTTTCTGACAATATGATTACCCGTGCCTGATCGTCCCAGTTAGAATTAACCGAAAACTTCCAATCTATCTGTTGGTCGCCTGCAACGATACTGGCTGTAGATGATGGATGAAGGGTAACATAATCCTGACTGTCGCCCTCTTCAGCCCATCCAGTTAGCAAATCATAAACCAAGGAAAACGTGCTTTCATCGGTTTTGAAGGTAATTTTACAGGCTGATAATGCCGCTCCAGTGACTGGGTCGACACTGTGTGTAGTAGTTATATGATACAATTCACCTGTAGCATACAGGCCATCATATTGACTGTTCCAGATTAGGGTTGAATCGTATCCCGCCTGACTGGTAACCGTCAAATTGCTTAAGGTAATCTTGCCGCCATTCGCTGACGTCGTCTCTACCGGTACCAAAGTTTGCGAGCCAGAGGATTGCGATGTGCCTTGATTGGAGGTTGCAACAAACTCTCGGAGGTAGGCGGCAAAACCGCCATCTTGACCGATTTGATGTTCAAGTCGGTAAATTACTTTGAGGTTTTCAAGCTCGACGGCACCACCATTGTTGCTGTCTAACTGAGCAACTTGAAAGCCAACTCTAACCCATTCCATACCACTTGAATCGGTTTTGATGACTGGAACATTTGGGTCTGAAATAAAATCTTGTAGAACATTTAGCGCCTTTTGCTTGTCTGTGCCTATGTCATAGAGATTGAAGTCATCTTCGTTGGCGGCCAAATCGACATATTCTGATGTAGCGCCAACGACTATTGACAGCGCAAATCCTTGATCTGTGACATTGGCATTGAAAATATCATTGTTAGCAAATGCGACATCAAAATAATCTAGGCTTGCACCCTTAGGAATCAGGAAAAATCCATCTATTGCCAAACCGGTAATTGGATCTAAACTCAACCTAGCGGTCTTGGAACCCTGACTTACTCCATTCACTTCACCTGAGTAGAACATATCTTGCATACCAAAGTTACCATATCCGGGTTGATTAAATTCCCATTCGTTAATCTGGTCGACACCATAATCTACTCCAATTCCAGTTGCATGGTGACCGAATGCTACCTCAATCCAGATGTCAGACATCACACAATCTGCATTGTAGGTTAGTTTGAGGCTAAATTCGAAGAGCGGGGATGCAAATGACTGCGCAGTTTCAACATAAATCGGTTGGGGTGTCGAAAATAGAGGGGAGTCCAATTCCATATCAATTTGGCAACTCCTCATACCGCTTACGTTTAGCCCGTAAACTGGTTTAGCGAACTCTCCATTGTTGGTGTCGATAAATGAGGCAGAATCGATATGCATTTCATACCCTTTATCATGGACATAATCAAATTCACCATCATCAACATTCAACCCTCTGTGCCTCGAAACATCGTTGAAGGTTATGCCAAACTCTGTGCCGAATGAGTAGCCGAAAAACACTGGTGTTGAAATTTGGTCATTTCCTGAATTGAACCTTACCTCGAGATCGATGTAAGGATAATCTGTAGCATCTAAGTCCCACAACTCAATCACTTGGCCCGTGATGCCTTGGAATGGATTACCGTCTTGGTCGGTTGCTACTTGGCCACTGATTGCGTCTCTAAATGTGTAGCTAAGGCTTGAATCAGCAGGCTCGAATGTGTCTAAGAACAGTAATCCGTATCCGTTGGGTGACTTCTCGCTGTATGTCTGTGGATATTGTAGGTTTTCAATGACCATGGTTCCATCGGTAACATACTTCTCTCCGATAGTAACATCATCGATATACCAACCAGGAGTAGGGAACTGCGCTACATTCCCTGGTGCGTCTGTATGGAACAACACAAAATTAATTTTAATATAATTGCTTAGATATGGTGCAAGATTCGCAGCAATCGTTGCCCAACCATCTAGGTTCAGCGGATTTGTCGATGTCCCAGCAAGACCAAACTCGTTATCCTCCAGTGGGCTACACTCAGGGGAAATCCTGTCACGGTTACTCCCTGAATCATCCTTTGCGTAGAGGCCCTCTCCGGGTCCTACTCCAGAAGATTCAGGGAAATTGATCAATAATGTTTCAACCTGCTGTTCGCCGGTGAATTGGCCAACTTGAGAATATTCTATCTCTATGAAGGCACAATCGTCATAATAATAGTCGCCATTAGTGTTGAATTTTGTTTCCATTTGATGCCACGAAGAGAAGCGAAGGAAGGTGTCATTTAGACCACTATCCAAATACATCACCGGGGTAGTAAGACGGAATTCTATCTGGTCGACATAAGGCGCAGGGTCTGTATCCAAATCATTAGTGTAATCATCATCAAATATGTTGGTACCCCAACACATCTCGCCAGAGGCACAGTTGTCTGGTCCTTCGGTTAGTTGGCGATCTTCAATCGCAGCATAATCCCAAGTTAATGCATTACCTGAGGGATCATAATTCTGCGTTGAGTTATCAAAGCCACCGTCATTCGATTCAAAGTCAGTAACTAGTAGTTCAGAGTGAAATTGAACTGAATTTTGCAGCGTGTCTTTGTTGAAAGCAAACTTGCTAACATTGTCGAACGTCGTCGCTCCGTTGTTCACATTACTATCCCAAGCAAAGGATTGTATTCCATTGTAGCCGTTTGAAGTATGGTGCAGCAGAGGTTCTGAACTTATGTTCACCGTCGCCGAGGTTATTGTCTCACCACTACCAAGGTAAAAGCCCCCATCAGTGGTATTGGTCAGGCTATATCCATCCTTGAACTCAACAATAACCTCAGATGAGCCATCAGAAAAAGTTGTTACTGTCGATGCCGCTGCTAGAGGAGTTAAAATCATCAACAAAGCCAGAAATAGTGAGGTTTTCATTCGGTTTTTCTCAATCGCCATGCTATCGCCAGTATAACTCCAAGACTTCCATGTCTAAAATGCATCGGTTTTTCGGATTTGTGTGACATCCACATGGTTACTGTATGCTTTGATTTACTGCAATTCAGCCATAAATTTCAACAAATCAGCCAAATCCTCAGTGCGTCGATTGGATTATTGTGCAAATAATTCCCTGTATGTTTGCATATTTACAGCATGACTTATTGAAGTAGAAACCTTTCCGATTATCATGGAACCATACTCTAAAGAGCCTGTCACTCTAATCGAGCACATCTTTCCCGGTGACACTAATGACCATGACACCCTGTTTGGTGGAAAACTACTCTCGATAATGGATAAGGCTGGAGGTATCTCCTGCTCAAAATTCGCTCATCGAGAGTTTGTTACTATATCTATTGACACTCTGAAATTCATATCCCCGGCTCGGCAGGGAGACCTGCTCGAAGTGACAGGAAAAGTAGTGTATACAAGCACCCACACTGCGTGTTCAAAGGTAACCGCTCTTGCAGTCAACAAGGCAACATGGGAGAAAAAGAAGATTTGTGAAGGTTACTTTTTCTTCGTTGCAATTGACTCCATGATGCGTCCAATTCCAATTCCACAATTTGTAGTGGAGAATGACGAAGAACAGATTGAGTGGGATAAAGCAAAACAAATTAGAACTCACATGCTTAACCACAAAACTGACTGAATTTCCAAAAATTTACCTTTATTTGTCTTGGAGAGGATGCAATGACTGTTCTGAATGTAGCAATGTTTGGCAGCGAAGACTTAGCAAAAAGTATTGCTAAAGCAACAGATCAAAGAGATGTCCACACCTATGTCCACAAGGAGTATCATGACGGCGAAGCAAAAATAATTTCAATCATCCGACCCGCAAGATATCCAGAGCGCCTGCGCCCGTTATTGAATGCGATATCGGCCGGCCGTGTTGGAGTGATTGAAGTAAATTCAGTAGACGCAATCCTCGGTGAAGTTTTAGTTGCCTTTGCCAGTTCAAGTATAGATTCAGGATTAGCGATAATTAACCCGCCAAATGGCGAGTGGATTGATGAAGAAATAATAAAAAAAATGTTTCACCAAGCGGGCTTGACAAAATGGAAATTCGTGTCAAACGAGGGTGTTGAAATTAGAAATCAACTCTACCAAATGATGGAGGATATCGAACAGGTATTAATCGATTCAGCCGCTTCAGAGTTAGTGGTCAGCATAGACCAATATTTCAACGTTAAAGGAATCGGGTTGGTGGCAATCGGCTATGTCCAAAGTGGCACTATTAACGTCCATGACGAACTTTACATCTTGCCAGCCAAAGTTGGTGGTAATACCAAGTCATTACAAGTTATGGATGACGATGTGAAGCAAGCAAAGTCGGGCGATCGGGTTGGTATTGCAATAAGAGGCGCTAAAGATGATTCACTCAACAATGGCTCGATTATCGTCAAGCCGGCCGTGGACGACAAAAAAACCAACACCCACATACCACTTTCCGTCATTGAACACAAATTCTCAGAGTTGACAATCACGCCGTCACAGTTCCAGAAACGTGTTTTAGCTGAGGGAG
>DUKK01000078.1 GCA_013329355.1 Candidatus Poseidoniaceae archaeon
AGGTTCGCGCGCATTCTTTGAATCAGTTGGTGAATGGTTGGCAAATATCGGTGATTCAACCTTTGCCGACTACATCGCAACTACTCCAGTGCCAAAACCTGCTGAAGCGGCAAACCTACTGATAGATGCGCTCGAAGGCACCCCATCGCTGATTGTTATCGATGATTTTCACAAGGTGGCAGACGCCACTCTACACCAAACATTCCAAGCTATGGCACTCGGATTACTGGGTAGTGAAGAAAAGATTGGTCTGGTGTTATTTTCACGTTCGTTCAAACCGGTTGTTCCATCCAAAGATGCGGAAGGTAGGATTGCTAGTCTAGTTTTACCACTTGATGGTTTAGATTCTGACTCCGGTCGTAATCTACTGAGCAGTTTCGAAAACCTCGAGGATGAACAGTGGTTATACATTCACGGGATTTCCCGCGGCCACCCATTGGTATTGGAG
Source organism: Candidatus Poseidoniaceae archaeon (assembly GCA_013329355.1). Taxonomy (GTDB): domain Archaea; phylum Thermoplasmatota; class Poseidoniia; order Poseidoniales; family Poseidoniaceae; genus MGIIa-L1; species MGIIa-L1 sp9354u. The sequence continues at coordinate 449 of DUKK01000078.1, forward strand.
TTGATAAATCGTGGGGCTTCGGCAACTGCCTTCCATGAAACTTTAGAGAATTATGTAACAGTTGAGATATTTTCAAAATTAAGTGCTGAACAAAAGCGTGTATTGTCCGTACTGTCGATTTTTAGAGAACCAGTCTCGATTGACGCACTGTCTGAGCAAAAGTTAGACATAGATGTACTTGATTCACTCGTTGAACAAGGATTGGCGAGGCAAGTCGACAGCGAATTATACGATGTTCATGACTTAATTCGCGAGTTCTTGTTACGCAGTTTGGATGATAAATTAAAAACTGAATTACATAGTAAATGCAGTTCTTGGTATCAAAAATCAACCGATGCCCCCGTTTTCACCATTGAATTAATCTTTCACTTGGTCAGTTCGGACAACATGACAGAGGCGGCAAAAATTATTGTCAACAGCGGTAGAAGTTTAATCTCGCAGGGACATATGGAATTGCTTGGACTAATCGAATCGCTCGTCCTAACTGAATTGTCGGATTCCGTTGCGACCAAGGTGAACCATTACAAAGGAGAAATACTTGCATTATTGGGCAAGTTCGAAGAGGCTAAAACAGCCTTTAGCGCAGCACAAGAAACTGCGGACAAGACAAAAGATGTTAATACTCAAGCCGAACTTTTATCCGCACTAGCAGATATTTCGTTGAAGCAGGGTAACTTAGATGAATCACTAAACATGCATCGGGATGCGCTCGAAATATTCATCAAAGTAAAGGATGCTATTGGTGCTGCACGCAGTTACAACAATATGGGCTACATATTGAGGCGTAAAAATGACAAACTCAAGGCGTTAGAGTCATATGCTGAAGTTGAATCAATCCTTCGTGACCATGACGGTAGTGAGTTGATTAGCTCTCAGTTGATTCTAGCCCGTTCGCTTATGGACTTAGGTGAGATTGAACGGGCGCGTGATCATGCTCTGGAAGCTTTTGATAAAACTGACAAACTGAATGACAAACAACTTCATGCAAGAGCTCAAGCCGTATTAGGTAGATATTATGCTAAAGTTGGTGATTCTGATGTTGCATCTCACCACTACTCCCAAGCCCTTGATGCAATGAATGAAGAGGGTGACATATTAGCGATGGTAGATATTACTATCCTGCTTGGTGAGGTGTTACAAGACTCAGGAAAGAATGATGAGGCGATGGAACACTTTAGAGAGGCACTGGTTATTGCCGAGGCAAATGACTTACGGATGCAAATAGGAGAATTGCTCATCCGTTTGGGTAGTGTTGCCCCAGAGAAGTCACGCCGTATGGAATACTTACAACGTGCACTTTCGGTGTTCAGGGAACTTGGTGCAAAGTCAAGAATGCGCGAGGTTCAGACCAGAGTTCATAATGCAGTTATGGGAAGATGACTCTCACTGTGGCCTGTTGATGTCAATCGAGGTTAACCCGTCTTTGTGAGTGACCCAAATCATTTGCGCACCTGATAATTCAATACTGCCAGTGTGGTTACCCAACCCGGCTCCAGAAATAAATACCTCAGTGTCTAGTCCGCCACCCTCATCAACTAACAGTAAGGAATTGTCACTTAGAGAGATAGTGAATAGGTTTTCATCCGCCTCCGTGGCTCGCCACCAGACGCATTCTGTATACTCAACGTTACCCAGTCTACTCGCTTCATCTGCCCGTTCCACGGCCGCCGCTAGATCATCCAAATTCATCTGGATTGCTTCCTCATTCCATCTTTCTCTAGTCGCAGTTTCGATGTCCCAAGTCCAGATGCTAAACACTGAAAGGAGTAGGACTCCGAGTAAAAATGTGAATATGTAACCAAGTTCTGTCGCTGCGCCAGATGTATCTCTCACTTGGTTTGACCTACTGTTCATTCAATCGCCTCCACCATTGTAACATCGAGTGAAGATAATTGGAGGCTAAACTGAATTTTTTCGCCGTTGGTGTGCCAGACTGCCTCAGATGTGCCAATACTAGGGTCAGGAACCCAGCCAACATAATCTGTCAGGAGGTCGAGACTCCCGGGATAAATTGTCCAGTCAATGCTCTGGTCCAACCCACTTGCAGCCGAATTGGCTATAGCAGAGCCATACGGACTATACCACCCTCTGCGCACCTCATAGGCAGATTCTGAGGCGAGTGATTCACGATAGGCTAACTCGATATCCAAATTCATAACTCCGGCACCCACTGTGCTATCAGCGGTGGGATTCAGTGCAGGTATTGTTGAGGCAAATCTAGGACCTGGTCCTGACCTATCATTCGGTTGTCTGAGGACAGTGGGTTGGAATTCTGGGTGGTTGGTCAACACCGCACCATTGGAGTATGCCACTTCCATACCAGTCACTGAGGAGGTAAATTCATAGGTCAGTCTAGAAATGTGGAAAATCCATGCTGATGCAACAGTGGTGAAATCAGATTCATCGTTGGCAGCGATTAAGTTTACCGAATAACTTGAAGGATGCGCGCCGTGGTTCCAGGCTTCAAGAATTTGTAACTCACTACGCCCAGCTACTGTGTCCCATGGTAAATCAGTTGAAATCCAGCCGCTTGCTGTGACGTCAATACCTAGACAGCGTTCTTCACCATCGTGATAAATTTCCATTAGACCAGAATTACCACTTACTCGATATACCCTGATTGGGTGATTCTCTAATACAGATATCTGGTGATTTCCATCTTCGACTGAAAATGAATAAAATTGGTCAAGGTAAGTCAAAGAATGATTGAATTGGTTTGAACCAGTGTAGTTCCAGACAGATTCATATCCAGCAATTTGGGTTATTACTGTGTCAATTAGGTCAGAGTTGTGGGTTGCGAATAGGTGTTGCATACCTGAGGAAAAACCAGTGTCAGTCGCAGGAACTATGCCTGCTCCAATG
>DUKK01000070.1:0-171 GCA_013329355.1 Candidatus Poseidoniaceae archaeon
ACTGAGTTCTTTATGCTATCAGTCTCCGGAAGAGAGTCACTTGTTGACACAGCGGTTCGGACTGCTAAATCTGGCTATATGCAAAGAAGGTTAATCAATGCCATGGACGATTTGAAAGTTTACGACGACGAGATGCTGTCAGTGCGCAATACTGCTAACAGAATCATTCAG
>DUKK01000070.1:468-3204 GCA_013329355.1 Candidatus Poseidoniaceae archaeon
TACTGCTAACAGAATCATTCAGTTTAGTTATGGTGAGGATGGTATCGATCCATCTCGTGGTGTCCACGGTTCGCCATTCAACATCGATGTCATTGTTGATGAGGCACTAGGCACAGAAGGTGCGACGGTAGTCCAACGCCAATCACGTGAGCGTGACGAGAGCGAGGAAGACATGGGTGCTTGGGAGTTCGATGACTCAGGAACTACTGGAGGTGAGTCCTGATGGTAGTTAAGAGTGCAACAAAAAAGAAACTGATGGACCTAGGAATAGCTGAGAACTTTGCTCACATTCTAGCCGACGATCGAAAGTGGGACGATGTAAAGATCCTACCGGCTGAAAATATTGCTCAAATTTGTGAGACTGATTCAGAAACCGCAGGGCAAATAAAGGGCATTATTGACGGCGCAAACCAGAAGAATAAACTCGCCAATAACGAGGCTATCGGGCCAGTGACATCTGTTAGATTAAGCAGGACTGGTCGAAAAACTAGAGCCCGTTCACGAGTTAAACCGACCGCCGATATCGATACATACAACGCAACGGCTAAATTAATCGGATTAGAGGATGAGTTATCCGAAGACGCAGTTTACAAGAGCCTTGTTACAGCGGTTGAAGAGTCAGGCTCGAGGAGATTCACCAACCGAATATTCCACGACCTAACTACCGCAATTCACGCACGCGGCAAGAAGAAACTCACAAAACCACAGGCTAAAAAAGTCGTTCAAGAGGCAATATTCGCCTTGAAAAGGGCGAGTATCGATCCATATGAAGCAGCAGGTATCATTACTGCCCAGTCGATTGGCGAACCCGGAACACAAATGACCATGCGTACTTTCCACTATGCGGGTGTTGCAACAGTCAACGTTACCCAAGGTCTGCCGAGAATTATTGAGATAGTTGATGCGAGAAAAGTTCCTCAAACTCCGACTATGACAATCAGGCTGCAAGGTGACAAAAAAACCTCAGCAGAGGAAGCACAGAAATTGGCAGCAGCTATCGAAGTAACCACTACTGTCAATATCGCCAGTCTAGAAACTGACGTTGCGCAAAGGCGATTAGTCCTGAAACTCAACAAATCGAACCTAAAGCAGAAAAATATGACTGCCTCCGAGGTTAAAGACAAGTTGGAACAGGCAACTAGATTATACGTCCAAGCAGACAAGGACGGTAATAAAGCCTCAAAACTCACACTCATACCAGGAGTACACTCAGAAGAAGATTTAGGTGATTTGGCTGAAAATCCTCCTTCTTACACTATGTTACTGCAACTTGAAGAGAAAATTAGAGATCTCCGCCTAAAAGGTATACCAAATGTCGAGAGAGCCAACGTTCAACTAGACGACAAAACCGGTGAATATTATCTATCGACAATCGGCTCAAATCTGTCAAGGGTCAGCGAAATTGAGACAATTGACCGCAGCAGAACCTACACCAACAACATCATAGAAATATACGAATATCTAGGAATTGAGGCGGCAAGGCAAGCGATTGTTAACGAACTACAGGCTACTCTAGACGGCGCCAGACTCGAAGTAGATGTCAGGCACCTATTACTGGTTGCAGATGTAATGACTTCAGAAGGTGAGGTTAGAGCCATCGGTCGTCACGGTGTCTCAGGAACGAAGCACAGTATTCTTGCTCGTGCTGCATTCGAAGTTACGGTTAATCACTTGTTGAAAGCCGGTATTATCGGTGAAAGAGATCAGTTAACTGGCGTTGCGGAGAATATTATTGTCGGGCAGCCAATATCATTAGGAACTGGTAGTGTAGAGTTGTATTACATTCCAGAGGAATGATTATTCCCAACCATGAGAAACAATGTGGAGTATGGAGGAAAAAGTATGGATTTGAGTAGACAATTAAAGGCAGCAATAACAACGGGCAAACTATTATTCGGGCAGAGACAGGCGGTCGATGCGTGTGCAAATGGAGAAGCAAAACTAGTGATTCTTGCGGCAAATTGCCCACAGGAATACATTGACAATTTACACGCTAATCACCCTAGTGTAACCAAACATAGAGCAACGCTAGTGAACCGAGAATTAGGCATTGCTTGTGGTAAACCATTTGCAGTATCAACTATTACCGTTATTGAGGGTGGCGATAGCGACATCCTTTCCCTAAACACTAACATTGAATAATACTAGATTTGTTCCTAGGAAGGGTTGATGACCTTCCTATGACACGGTTGACACGGTGTCGGCCATGCCTAAGACAAAACTGATGAATTTTGTTATCGCGTTTACCATTATTGCCTCTTTGTTATTGATGAGTGCTAATCCGCTGATTGACCACGAAGATTTACCGGATGGAGATGCCCCGATTTTATCTCATAATCCAGATAACAAGTTGACATTAAGGAATTCCAATGATTGGTCTGCTACTGGAAGTGCGGCGAATCCAGCCGTACTGCGGTCATTAGATACCTCACCAAATAATGAAATCGTTGTATCTGGTGTAATAAGCGGTTCAACCACCATGACACTGGGTTCTACATCAATTACCTCAGGTCAGTATATCGAGCCATGGATTGCCAAGGCAGACGCTAACGGCAACTGGCAATGGATACAAAAAGTATCTATTACCGGTACATCGCAATTTGCTGAAGCCACAGTTCAGGACATATCGGTAGCGCCAAATGGCGATATTTTCGCCACTGGAATGTTTTACGATACAATTTCATTTGGTGGTATAACATTAACATCAACCGGCTATTGGGACTGCTGGACAGCGAA
>DUKK01000070.1:3523-6881 GCA_013329355.1 Candidatus Poseidoniaceae archaeon
CCGGCTATTGGGATTGCTGGACAGCGAAATTGTCCGCCTCTGGACAGTGGCAATGGGCTCAAGCACTTCGGGGTAATGGAGACTATGATGGAATGACAGTTACTACACTTGATGTTGTTTACGGCACATCCATCACAACTGACTCGAACAATAATCCAATCATAGGTGGATGGTTCTTAGGTAATACCGATGTTGGAGTTGCTGCGGATACTGGAGCACAGGACGGCACCGATATCGAGGTATTTGTCGCCAAATATAGTAATTCAGGAAATCTCCAATGGACAGAGGTTGCGCGCGGTCAAGGGAGTCAGGAGATTAACACCATGACTGTCGATAGTAACGATGATGTCTGGGTTGCCACCACTTTTGAAGTAAGTATGACCTTTGGTAGTGTAGTAGCAAATGCAGGAATTAACGAAATTCCTATGGGGATTGCCAAAATTAGCCAGTCTGGCACTTGGCAATTAGCCTATGCCACGACTGGAAGTGGGCAACCATTTGCCACTGATTTCACTATGGATAACCAAAATAATTTATTGATTTCTGGAGCTTTTACTGGTAGCATCAACCTAGGGACTCAATTAACCAGTGCAGGGCAAAATGATGCATTCATTGCCAGTATGAGTTCATCGGGTAGCTGGAACTGGGCAAAATCAGTTGGTGGCGCAAGTTATGATTCTGGAAGTGGGGTTGAATACGACAGTAGCACTGGTTATGCAATTCTTGGATTATTCTCACAGAGTAGTTTTAGTTTTGGAGGCCAGTCATTTACCACTCGTGGATATAATGACTCAGTTGTGGTTACTTTTACCAGTAATGGTAATCCTGTTGCTTTATTTGATGCTGGAAGTACGTTAGATGATGCCATCACTGGAATATCACTCATGTCGAATGGTGCTCTAGTTGTGGCCGGCAATTATAATGGAACTATTGACTTTGGAAGTTCGAGTGCTGCTAGCCAATCAACTTCAGTTCTGATACCGTATGTGTGGGTCACAGAAACAATTGCGGTCCTCGACGCTGACGGCGATGGAGTTGCTGACGATGATGATAATTGTCCTAACACAGCAAATCCCGGGCAGGAGAATACCGATCAGGATTCAGAAGGTGATGCTTGTGACTCAGACGATGACAACGATGGTATAACGGATAATTTCCCTGACAATTGTCCAAGAAACAGTCAAACAGGTTGGACCAGCACAAGAGATTTCGACAACCCTGCAAGTTCAACAGATTGGGATAATGATGGTTGCAAGGATGACCATCCTGAAGATTTAGATGATGATAATGATGGAATACTCGATGGCGATGATAGCTGTCCCAGAACCTCATATAATCCGCCACGCCCGACATGGGTTTCTGATTTAGCTACCGATATGGATGGCGATGGCTGTCGTGACAGTGATGAAGACATTAATGATGACGGAGACGCATTTGACGATTCATTTGACGACTGCCCAACCTACTATGGGACCTCGACACAAGGTGAGCAGGGATGTGCAGATTCTGATGGTGACACTTGGTCAGATGATACGGATACCTGCCCACTGCAATTCGGTAATTCCACTGCCAATGGAAAAGTTGGCTGTCTTGACAGCGACGGTGACGGTTGGGCCAATGTCGATGATGCATTTGATTATGAGCCAACACAATGGTTAGATTCTGACGGTGACGGTTTCGGGGACAATCCTGATGGTGTAAATGCCGATGATTGCATTGACACATCCGGTGACTCGATATTTGACCGACAGGGTTGCTTTGACTTTGATGAAGACGGTTACTCTAATCCAGATGAACTGTGGGATAAAGGAAATGGAGCTGATGCATTCCCACAAAATCCAGACCAGTGGTCAGATTTTGACGGTGACGGATTGGGTGATAATTGGGGTAACTCAACGTGGACAGATCGACCTGGTAGTTGGCCGGGTGAATTTGTTGAGTCAATTAACCAAAACGAGCAAGATGCCTGTCCGTTCCAAGCGGGTACCTCAAATCAGCAAGGCATCTATGGCTGTCCAGACTTTGACGGTGATGGTTGGTCAGATAGTTTGGACGTTTTCGTGCAAGAAGCAAGCCAATGGTTGGACACTGACGGCGATGGTTTTGGTGATAATTTAGATGGCTTCAACGGTGATTACTGCCCTAATATCCCAGGAGAATCTAGTCAAGATAGAAAAGGCTGTATTGATACCGACGGCGATGGTTATTCTAACATCGACGAATTTTGGACTAGATACAGTGGCGGTGATGTATACCCACAAGATCCTGCTCAATGGGAAGACGCTGATGGAGACGGCTATGGTGATAACCCAGGGACTGCCATTTCCGACGATTGTATCGCCATCGCTGGCGATTCTACGATAGATAGACAGGGTTGTCCCGATTTTGACTCTGATGGTTATTCAGATCCTACTGCCAATTGGAATACAAGTATGGGCGCCGACGCTTGCTCAACGGTGATTGGCAACTCAACAAACGATAGATTTGGCTGTTTCGACAGTGATGGAGATGGCTATTCAAACAAAGATAGTAATTGGGGATATTCTGATGGTGCGGATGGTTATCCTGATGACCCGCTAAGATGGGGGCCACCACCCTCATCTGAAAGCAGTTCATTTGCGACCATATCTATTGCAGGCGGCGGAGTCCTGATAGTAGTAATACTCGGTGCTCTGCTGTTTGTGAGGAATCGGCGAAAAAATGAAGTTTATGACAACTCAAAAATGAATTACCATTCCAACCAGATGGGCTATAATCAGGTCCAACAACAAACCATGCAGCAACAAAATTTCCCAACAAATCAGGTCGTTCAAGGTTACAGTCAACAGCCAATCCAGGCGGATCCCGCTCGAGAATATTACCAAAATTTGGTCAATCAGGGCTATCCCCATGAACATGCAGTTGCTTACACACAGCAGTATTTCCCCGGGTTTGTTGGCTAAAATAGAACTTGTTGTTGAGTCAAGTCAATACTTCTAACAATCTATCCTGTTCGGCGGCCATACGCAATTCCATAGCAATTCTGCGGCCACTTGACATTGGCATTCTCCATGTTGCGTTGCCGTATGGATGGCCCACGTTGACGTGAACGTTAGTTCCACCACCTAGCCTTGGAGCGACGTCATAGATGTAGTAATTCATATCCTTGTCAATGCAGGTCTGTAAACAGAATGGTCCAATTATTCCAGGATCGTAATGCTCTTTACTGGCCTTGATGAATTTTTCACCAAGCTCGAATGCTTTCTCAAGTAGCGATTCTCTAATCGTTGCTGTGTTGTGTCCTACAACAGTCATCTCTGGAATTTGTTGGTGTAACGGCATGGTAATTTGTTGTGGTGCAGGTAATCTCACATGACCA
>DUKK01000127.1:0-14159 GCA_013329355.1 Candidatus Poseidoniaceae archaeon
ATGGTCTCAATGAAACTTGACTCAGATAATGTCGAGCACGTAAAATATCTAACAACCGAAGGGTTAAACAAAAAGCAGCGACTAAACTTCTTGCGTGATGTCAGCGCCGAACTAGGTGCTGATTTGTTCGAACTATCAACCTGCAACAGAGTTCTATACGTTGGATTCAATGTCACTTGTGAAGAATTAAAGTCAAGTGTGTTGAAGACTGCTGCATTAACTTCTGCGCCGTTTAATCATTTCACCGGAATTGACGTATGGCGCCATTTGGTAAAAGTTTGCAGCGGTTTAGACTCGTTCATACTAGGCGAATTACAGGTGATGTCTCAGTTTCGCGGCTCGGTAGCATGGCACAGAAAGCACGGGTTGTTGAGTGATATGAACGGGGCCTTCTTCGAGCACGTGGTCTCTGCTAATAGGGTGATTAGGCGAGAGTTCGGTTTTAATCAAACGACAGAATCAATGCTCAATCTTGCCACCAGTGCTCTAGAGGAATTAGTTCCAGTTAACCAACCAACAACATCCATTGTTTTGGGTTTTGGTGAGATGGGTTCTAAGGCAGTCGAAGTTTTGCTCTCGCTTGGCCAGGCAGATATCACAGTTATCTCGCGTTCACCTGAGGAAGCTGCTTTGAGGAACCCAGAAATTGCCGCTAAAGTAACTATTATGACATTTGAGGAATGGCGGTCAAGTAACTTATCCCCAAACTTGATTATCTCGACAATCCGCAACAAAGTCGCTACTTATGATGCGTCTAATCCGCTACCAGCCAGTGAACCTGCAGTCATAATGGATTTCTCCTGGCCGCCCTCAATTGATTCTACTGGAATTGGTGAAAATCATAAATTGCTTGGAACAGAGTATTGGATTAGAGCCTCCCACAGACTCGGTGTTGAGTGGGATTATTCTTCAACAATCGCCAAGAGTGAGGCTATGATAACTAAGATTCAACAGCGCTTCATGAGCGCATTAACAGATAAGACTCGTGCAAAGTTTAGAGCTTTCATGTATCAAACACTTGAGGCTCTATCTGAACAATGGGAACTATCGGAACATGCCGAACATTCAACAACTCAACTCGGAGCGTTCTCTCGTGAAATCGCTACTTGGATTTGTAATCAAAACGGACCTTTCGCCTTAGACGAACTCGATAATATGGTTTTATCCACTGACCGAGAAATTAATCCAACGCTTCTTAAGAGGGTGGCTAATGATGTTAATGAGACGATTATTCGCATCAATGAAAAGTCCACACTCTCGGAGGCTCCGCTTTGATCAAATTAAAAATCGGAACCAGAACATCTACGCTCGCGATGTGGCAAGCCAACTGCGTCCGTCAAAAGATCAACGATTTAGGTATCGAAACCGAAATAGTTGGCATCAATTCAAGCGGCGATAAATCGCTAGGTGGTGATTTAGCGAGTTCTGTCGGACAATTCATTCACGCAGTAGATGCCGAACTAATTTCTCGGTCAATCGATATTGCAGTCCACTCCTCTAAAGACGTCCCAGTGATCATCTCTAGCGAGTTATCCAATCTGGCCTACCTTGAGCGTGGTTACACAAATGACGTAATTATTTTTGCCGATTCGCAAGGACATCAAACACTATCTGAGGTACTAAAGCATAGAAATGAATCTACCTTAGAGCAAGCCCTCGCAGTAGTGCCAAAATCAGGCATGGTCGGAACTGTCTCGGGCAGGCGACAATCCTTTGTGTTGAGCAAGCGACCCGATGTAATACCTATTGCGGTAAGAGGTCAGGTAGAAACGCGCCTAAAACGGCTAAAAGAAGGCAGAGTTGACGCGATAATCCTCGCCGAGGTTGGACTGCAACGTTTGCACCAAGTGGATGCCCTCGAATCTTGGGTATTGTCAATGGGTGCTATGCGAATAAGTGATGTCGAGTGGCCAACAGCACCGGGCCAAGGAGCAATCTCAGTGCACTGCCGGACAGAAGATTTGGAGAAGTTTACTAAGCTACGAGCCGCATTGAATCATCTGCCTACAGAAGCTGATGTAATCAACGAACGAAAGATACTGTCAGCGATTGGCGGAGGGTGTCTATATCCAGCTGGAATAAAGGTCGCTGGTGACAAGGTTGCCGCCCAAATCTCACCAAAAAATTGGCGCGAAATATTCTGTCAAGGACTACCATATGGTAGTGAAAGATATACGGGTACACTCTCTACCTATCAGCCGATTCTACCAGCTACAACAATCAAACCAAGGAAAGTAAACGACTCTGGACCAAAAATAATTTCTACCCTAAATTCAGATAGATTGGCCCGAATATTACAAAATAGTTCTATCAATGTTGTCAATCAGCCGGTGATTGAATTAGTTGCCAAACCACAGGCTTGGCCAGCATCCTTCATTGATGATGACACCCCAAGGGCAAAGTGGCCTTATCTCGTCCTCACATCACCATTTGCGGCAAAGTGTGCAGTTGAGGTAGCCGAGCACAACCCCCAGCTCAAACGAATTCAGTGGCTGGCCATCGGTGAAGGCACTGCCAGAGCATGTTTCATGCGCGGAGTTACGGTTTCAATATGTGCTCAAGCCAGAAATTCCGTCGAATTAGTCAATTATATTGACCGAATGATTAGCCGGGACATCACTTTAATGATACCCCGTTCAGATGTTGCGTCAAGTGATTTAGTAGAGCAATTAACTACCCTTGGGTTCAGCACTAAGAGCTGGATAGGATATGAAAATCGCATTAAGAAAATAGACAGCATGCCGGTGACAGAGGATGATGTCTTGCTACTGTCTTCACCGTCCTCTGCGCGTGCATGGGTTGAAAACTCTCTACCAATACCTAAAAATATACTTTGCATGGGGAAGGCATCATTGGCGGAGATTGATTCGCTGGGTTATTTTGCTGATTCGACCGTGGAAATACTACAGGGGCCAACATCTGAATTCGTTGCTAAGTGGTGGAAACAGAATCGAGGTGATTAATTTGAACATAAGGCCGAGGATTAATCGCTGGACAATTGCGAGGCGCAATCTAAATTTTGCCACCGATATCAAATCCTCATTGGTTCAGCCACATTTTGTTGTTGCAGGTAGTGGCGTAAATCAACCAATAGAGAGTATGCCTGGAATAAATCGCCAGTCAGTTGATGTGCTGTGTGAAACAATTGCTGGAGATATGGCGCTTGGCATAACAGCTCACATGTTGTTCGCAGTTGTCGACCACCACGATAAAGATTCAACAGCATCGAAGGCATCATTACCAGACATGCCCTTGCAACAGGCGATAACCCGATTGAGGCAGGAATATGGTGGTGAAATCGTCATTATGACGGACGTGTGTTTGTGCACTGCCACCGATCACGGTCACTGCGGAATTGTTCACAACCATGAAATCGATAACGATCTAACAATTCCTGAGTTGTGTAAAATAGCCTTGTCACACGCGTCAGCAGGCGCAGATTACATTTCTGCCTCTGATATGATGGATGGCAGAGTTAAAGCCATTCGCAACACACTCGAGGAAGCAGGTTTTACCAGCACCGGTATACTATCTTACTCGGTAAAATATGCTAGCGCATTCTATGGGCCTTTCAGAGATGCTGCATCATCATCCCCTACTTTCGGCGATCGAGGCAGCCATCAGATGGATATTCGTTCGGGCTATGATGAAGCAATCCTCGAAGCAGTATCTGATGAAAGCGAAGGCGCAGATATAATCATGATTAAGCCAGCGATGACCTATTTGGACGTCGTTCGTCAAGTTGCAGATGCGGTGACACGCCCTGTTGCTGTGTACAATGTCAGCGGCGAATATTCGATGGTTATGGCATCAACATCTGAAGAACAATCTACCGCCAGTCTTGTTAGGGAAATTTTCCATTCCTTCAAAAGGGCCGGCGCCGACATAATAGTTAGTTACCACGCGAGGGCGACAATCGCGGGCAACTGGCTAGATTGAGGTGAACAAATGCAACGTGCTAAATCCAATTCATTGCATAGCGAAGCATTGCATCATCTAGTTGGTGGCGTAAATTCACCGGTCAGAGCGTTCAAATCCGTGCATGGCAAGCCAATTTATTTTGATAAAGCATCAGGAGCGATTGTCACTGATGTTGACGGCAATGAATATGTTGATTTCGTTCAGTCGTGGGGTCCTCTTGTTCACGGACACTCCCACCCTAAAATCATTGATTTAGTATATCAAAAAATGCAGAACGGGACCTCATTTGGTGCTCCACATATCGGGGAGATAGAGTTAGCAAAACGGGTAAAACAGCGCTTCACATTCATGGATAAAGTTCGCTTTGTTTCATCAGGTACTGAAGCAGTAATGAGCGCAGTCAGATTAGCCCGAGGCTACACAGGTAGGGATCTGTTAATCAAGTTCGAGGGTTGTTATCACGGCCATGTAGATTCACTGATGGTAAGTTCTGGTAGTGGTTTAGCTACTTTTGGCATTGCTAGTAGCCCTGGGATACCACAGGATACTGTTGCCACTACGCTTGTCGCCCCGTTAGATGATGAAGATGCAGTTGAGTTCCTGTTCAATGAACACGGCGATGACATTGCCGCGGTAGTGATTGAGCCACTACCAGCCAATAACGGATTACTGGTTCAAAGACATGAATATCTGGCCAAACTACGTTCATTGTGTGATGAGCATGGTGCACTGCTAATTTTCGATGAGGTTATCAGCGGCTTCAGATTCAAAGACGGTAGTTACGGCGAAATCTCGGGGATTACCCCAGATATTACTGCGCTCGGCAAGGTAATTGGTGGTGGTCTACCAGTCGGTGCATACGGAGCTAGAACCGAGATAATGGAGAGCCTATCACCACTCGGACCCGTTTATCAAGCCGGAACTTTGTCAGGTAATCCACTTGCTATGGCTGCTGGAATTATGACTCTTGATTTGCTCGATAAAACTGCTTATGATCGACTTGAAGAGTTGGGCCAGCTATTGCAAGATAATGTCGAGCCGGTGCTGGAAAAACACGGCAATCCAATGCGTTTTATCAGGCGCGGCAGCTTATTTTGGTTCTCCCCAGGCGCACATGCGCCCCCACCAAGAGCGGATATGATTCCTAGCAATGCTGCCAGTTTGTATTCTGATGTTCATCGTGGGTTGTTAAACAAAGGATACATGCTTGCCCCGTCTGCATATGAAATAGGTTTCATTGCAACTGTCCATGATGAGCAACACATCCTTGGTATGGTAACAGCTCTTGATGAAGTATTGACTGAACTGGAGGTGTGACGGTGAACGGTAAACAAAGAATTGTTGCCGCCCTAAACCTACAACCAGTTGACCGAACACCAGTTTGGTTTATGCGCCAAGCAGGTCGACACCTACCAGAATATCGTAAAATTGCTAAGGAGCACAACTTTTGGGAGCGTTGCATGGACGTAGATTTATGCAAAACAATAACGCTTCAGCCACTTCAGAGATATCAGAAAATCGATGCTGCTATCATCTTTAGTGACATTCTAACCCCTCTGCCATCACTTGGTTATGATGTTGAGTATGGTGGCGGCATAAGGATAAGTGATTTCAACCTCGATGACGTAGATGATTGGACAAAATTTAGCGCTAGAAAACACGCACCCTGGGCTGCTAACGGTCTACAAGCAATAGGCGAAGAAATTGGTGATACCACTGCAAGATTGGGATTTGTTGGCTCGCCTTGGACTATCTGTATGTATTTGTTATCTGGTGGTACCGGCGACAAAGATTTTCACAACGCCCGCGCTAAAATCTACTCTAACCCCGACCAAGCACGAGATATGCTGATGCGAATGGGTGCAATAGTTGGCGACTTACTAGCTGATCAAGTCATTCATGGTGGCGCCGATGGTGTCCAGTTGTTCGATACATGGGCTGGGCTGCTATCGCCAGAAATCTATCGCAAGTTTGCCATGCCTGCGACAGCTCGAACAATTGAAGTGTTTCGAGAAAAGGTCGGCAGAGACACGCCAATAATCCATTATGCTAAGGGTTCAGGTCATCTTCATTCGGCAATCCGAGAGCTAGACCTCAATGCAATTTCGCTAGATTGGCGTGACAATCTTGCTGCTAATCGTGAGCAATTCGGAACGCAGTTCGCCTTCCAAGGCAATCTCGACCCATCATTGCTCCACGGCTCAACCGAGATGGCCAAATCCGCAACACGTCGTGTTTTAGCGGCGGCCGGGGATATGCCGGGTCATATTTTCAATTTGGGTCACGGATTTGCTCCTTCAGCAAGAATTGAGTGTGTTGAAACTGTATTGCGAGAAATTGTTGGTGAATAATCATGCGGCAAAAAATGGCTGACATGGTTCACCGCATTCAAGATGAGATTTGCGCGGCTTTAACCGAAATCGATGGTGTTGACTATCGCCAAGATGAGTGGACACGGCCAGAGGGTGGCGGTGGCAGAAGTCGCGTGTTTTCTGGTGGCAAAGTATTCGAGAAGGCCGGCGTTAATGTTAGCGTTGTCCACGGAACTCTAAGCCCACAAGCTGCGAAAAGCATGGGTGGTGGCCATGAATTAATGGGCACAGATCTTGATTTCTTTGCTACCGGGATAAGCCTGGTTCTTCATCCAAATAACCCGATGGCACCGACAGTCCACGCAAATTATCGCTACTTTGAGCGTGGTGAAGGGAAGAAGCCGGGTAGCTGGTGGTTTGGTGGTGGTGCAGATTTAACCCCAAGCTACCTGTTTGAAGAGGACGCAGTCCACTTTCATCAAGTCCACAAGGATGCGTGTGACCGTCATGCAGTAGCCGATTATGCTAGATTTAAACAGTGGTGCGATGAATATTTTTACATCAAACACCGTGGCGAGAGAAGGGGTTTGGGAGGAATATTTTTTGACGACGTTAATGATAGCAGCAGGGAGGATTGCCTTGCCTTTGTCACCGAATGTGCCGAGTCTTTTTTGCCATCCTATCTACCAATCTTACATCGCCGAATGGAGATGGAGTTCACTCCTGAGCATAAGGAATGGCAGCAAATCCGGCGAGGAAGATATGTTGAATTCAATCTAGTCTATGACCGTGGAACAACCTTTGGGCTAACCACCAACGGTAGGATAGAGAGTATCCTTATGTCATTGCCACTAACTGCAAGATGGGAATATTGCCATGAAGTGAATGAAAACAGTGATGAAGGCAAATTGTTAGCAGTCTTACGCCAACCGAAAGACTGGCTAGCCTAACGAATTGGGATGTTCATATGACTTCACTAGATGACTGGATAAAGTACGGCGATGAATTGCGCCGGCCCTTACTAGTCAACCCCAAGTTAGGGGACAGTGATAGCGTAGTTATTGTTGGCGGGGGTCTTTCTGGTATGTGTTGCGCGTATCGTATCGCAACTAAACGACCGAATCTCAAGGTGACTATAATTGAACGTTCGAGCCAGCTTGGTGGTGTGATTGCAACCTGGCAAGATGGCGAATGGATTTGTGATCTAGCGGTTAATGCAGCTAGACCTCATCCGGCATTTTGGCGATTAGTAGACGATTTATCTTTGTCCGATAAGTTCACCACATCAAGTCAAGAAGCAAAATCTCGGTGGATCCTATCCGCGGGTAGGAGTCACAAACTGACTTGGCGAACATTGTTTAAACTAGGTCCATTAAGGCTCCGAAAGTCACTCAAACGGGCGCGACAAGGGGGGGTTTCAGTTGCCCAATTAATACCTAATGAACCAATTGCTGATGCTCTTTGTTTAGGTATTGTAAACGATACAGCGGATAATGTAGATGCCGATTTTCTCATGCCTTCACTGACAAAGTTTGGTAGTGAGCCGCCGGTAAAAAAATCGAGGTTACGGAAGCTTATTTCACAATCATATCCAATTTTCACCCCCTCTCGGGGTAGTATTGCTTCAATTGAAGGTGGAATGCAAGTTATAATTGACGTTTTAGGCAAAAAATTATCCTCTATGGACAATGTGACAATCGAATATAATCAGTCCGCTAAGTCACCAGCATCAGTAGCAAAACAGTATGCTGTTCCAATAGAATCTGTTGTCTGGGCGGCACCGGGTTTGCAAGAAAGTTATGCTGAATCTCAATTGTCAATCTTCGCTGTAGGCTACCAAAACGAAATAGTTTCTAGAGTAAAAATCGGTTACGGAACCTTGATTCCTGACAACAATATTCCAATTAGCGGGATATTAAATGAGAGCGACATTCATCAATCAAAGCGTAGTCCGGTCGGGCATCGACTATTTCGTCTAATGGTGCCGCATAGTCGCTGGGACGGAGATGACCAATCAGTACTAAATTGTGCAGAATCACTACTAGGCAAAAAGCCAGTATTATTTGCGAAAATTGGTGAGAGGAGTATCCCGCGATATCCCCCGGGGTATATGTCTAGGTTGAGCCAAATTGAACACGACTGTACCTATGTTGGATGGGCCGTGAGTGGAGTGTCAATTACGCACGTTGTCGCTGAAGCAGAGCGAATTGCTGAACTATTCTAGGCCGCAACAGGGTTGCTGAATTTTTTCGTAATCAGCTTACTAAGCCCTTCAACCCAGTCTTGATTATCGTTCAGACACTTAATTACAATTAATTCCTCACCGCCTAATTCGAGGAAATGCTCTCTAATGCCGATGTCTAACTCTTCTAACGTCTCTAGTCCATCAGCAAGGAAGGCTGGAGCAACGATAGCGAGTTTCTTGACGCCCCGCTTGACCAGTTCCTCGACTTTATCCATAGTAGAGGGCTCTAACCACTTTACTGGACCGATTCTACTTTGGTAACTAATCGACCACTGATCTTCGTTAAGACCCAGCAAACCAACTACTGTTTGAGTGGTATTCATGCAGTGATGACCATAGCATAGTGAATTTGCTTCAGACTTAATTGAGCAACAGTCGCTGATTTTCTGACAATGGTTTTTACTCTTATCGATTCGCTTGACGTGGGAAACGGGTAACCCGTGATAAGAAAATAGCAAGTGAGCATCTTTGTCCAGTTGGGATTGTATCGAGTTTGTCAGTGGGATCACATATTCTTCATCGGTATCAAAGTGCCCCATCTCGATTATCTTCGGGTTCCAATTAATTGATTTCAGTTGTTTGTAGGTGTGTTTTAGGGCAGATTCTGTAGTCGCTTGGGCATAGTGTGGAAACATTGGTAGCAATAGCAGTTCATCGACGCCCTTTTCCCGCAAACTCATCAAACCAGATTCGATAGATGGATTGCCATAACGCATAGCGAAGTCGAATTCGACATCTTCTACCATGTCATTAAGTGACTTGGTAATTCGGTCGGAATATACTCTGAGCGGTGAACCCTCTTCCATCCATATCTTTCGATATAGGGGGGCAATTTTTTTCGGCCTCACTCTGAGAATAATCCCCCTTACCAGTAACTGTCTAATTATGTAAGGGGCATCGATAACATCCGGGTCTAGTAGAAACTCGCGTAAATAACTACGCACAGATTTTACTGTTGGTTCATCAGGTGTTCCAATATTGATTAGCAAGACACCTTTCTTTGCCATTGCCGAATTGTCAATACTGGCTTTCTTAATGATTTGTCTTCAACCGTTCATCTCTCTAGTCCGTAGAAGTGCTCAGTCCGACAGCTAAGATTCCTCGCCAACCACCCCACAATGACATGACGTCAGTGTAACCCATATCTTGCAGAGATTTTGCTGCAATAGCACTTCTAAAACCGCCACCACAATAGAGGATTATTTTCTGTGAAACCTTACATCCTGATTTCTCGATATCGCGCTCGATAACGCCTTTACCGATATGAATGGCACCGGTTAAATGACCAGCCTCAAACTCGTGATTTTCTCGGACATCGATTACCACTGCACCGGCTTCAATTAAGTCAGGTAACTCTTCTGCCCTACACTCATCAATCTCACTACGTGCGGCTTCTACAACTGATAGGAAGCGAGGACTATGCTGTTTCGCCATGGCACTACGATAGTGGACAGGCTCATGAGGGTAGTGCTCAACAGCGCTTCATGGCCGGACAGATAACGGGGGCTGAGGCAGTTTACCAGGCTCTGTTAAGTGGCCAACCGATTGACCGAGTCTTGGTTGACCGAGACAAAGACACGTCAATGATTAGACAGTTATGTCAACAGAATGATATTCCTTTGGAGGAGGGCTCGACGAATGATCTTTGGCGCATGTCAGCCGCTGGCCATGCTGACGCACTTGCTCTAACAGGACGATTTCAAACCAACTCAATTGATGAACTGATGGCACAAGGTGGAACGATTTGGTTTTTCGATGGAGTGACTTATCCAACTAATCTGGGATTTGCCATTAGGACTGCTGAAGTGAGTGGGGCAGACGGAGTGGTGTTAAATGTCGCCAAGACTCATGAAGAGCGGCGAACAATTAGACGGGCAAGCATGCGTGCAGACCGTTTCATCCCAGTTATTTATTCCACTACTGAGGAGATAATTGCAAAAGCGAAAAGCAACGGTCTTACCATCGTCGCCGCTGAAGACATTGGAGACAGAGGACCGTGGGAGGTGGACCTGACAAAAAATGTACTACTCGTTGTTGGTGCGGAACGGGACGGCGTGTGTCAAGAAACGCTAACTGCAGCAGATTTCATTGTCAAGTTGCCAATGGATGGTTTTGTCCCATCATACAACCTACAAGTTGCAGTAAGCGTATTAGCAGTTGAAGCTCTTAGGCAGAAACTGGATTAATATGCCAAATCTCTTTTATTCATGCGGTTTAGAGGGCTGACCATGCTCCGGGGCCCCTCCAAGGCATTACCAAATCGAGGGATAGTTGCGGTTATTTTCATCTTGGCATTTCTGGTTCCAGGCTGCCTTGATTTCGGTGGCAACGAGAGCGAATCCTCAACATCGATAGGCGGGCCCATAACGATAGAAGCGTGGCATACCTTTGCTGCAGAAAGTAAAGAGGAGCAAGTATTCACCAATGCCGTACGAGATTTTGAGGCAGCGAATCCAAATATCACGGTAGAGATTACGCTAGTGCCGTTTGCTAATGCGGACCAACTATTCATGACGGCAGCTCAAGGAGGGGAAGCTCCGGACCTGATGCGTTTATCAAGTGATCAATTAGGGGCAATTGGTGAAGTCAGAGTGGATGGCTTTCCACTCCTTGAGGACTTACGGCCTCACTTAACGCCCCAAGACCGTTCACTATTCGAGGCTAGAGCCCTTGATGCAATGCGCTATGGCGAAGAATTGTACGGCATTCCAGCATCGCAGGACTGTCTTTCACTTATTTTCAACAAAGCATTATTTGATGCGGAGGGCTTAGATTATCCAGACAGTGGTTGGACGGAACAGGATTTGCTATCCGCTGCCCAGCAGTTAACCCGCCAAGATGTTCAAGGCCTAGCGATACCAATCAAAACCGCATATTGGTGGTTTCCAATTCAAGGGGGATTCGGTGGTTCTCTATTCGACGATGCGGGAAACCCAACCCTGGACTCTAATGGTTCTAGTGAGTCGATGCGATGGATGCTCGATTTGGAGCTTGAGCATGAGGTAGTAGCAACTGGCACCCAGATTGAAGGCATGAAAAATCAGTTCATTACCTCAAAAGCCGCGATGATAATTGATGGACCATGGAATTGGGCAACGTATGAAGATAGTCGACTGAACATTGGACAGACTCTCCTCCCAACCGTTGCCGAGACTGGAGATCGTATGTCCCCGTTGGTCACCTACAAAGGCTGGACGGTTAGCAAGCAGAGTGCCCACAAGGTGGCGGCAACAGAACTTGCTCTGTGGCTTTCATCAGCATCTGTACAGAAGGAATTTGCTCTCGAGACCTACACTATGCCGACCCATGCTGCTCTTGAGACCGATGAACAAATTCTCAGCGATGCGGTAATTGCTGGTTTCCTTGAACAGACAAAGGTTGCGACACCTGCACCGACCACCAGAGCGATGTCTTTGGTGTATGGGCCATTATCAACTGCCTTCGAGCAAGCTTACACGGAAATTGCTTCGACTACCGACGCCCTATCTGGTGCCAATGATGAATTGTTATCGCTGATAGATAACCTACAGCGCGCAGCACCCATCGCCCCCAATATTGGCTACCGAACGATTCAACTAAACTTCACCAGCGAATCAGAATCGAATTATTCGATTTATTTAGACGGCGAACTACACACTGAAATCACATCTGATATCGGCCAAGGGGCTTTGTCAGCAGGATATGATAACTGTACAGCAGATAGTATAGAGATGAATCAACTAGGCCAGGTTAGGTTACTACCAACGGGAGCTCAAACAATCGATTGTACGCTCACTGGAATGATTCCCAATCAGTTACACATAATCGAGGTTTATTCACAATCAGGCCTCATATTATCGATTGAGGCTCTTACTGGTGTTGGTGATGAGCGGCCAAATTCTGGTGATACTTCGCCAGTCATGTTTGCTATTGGAGCGATTGTTCTATCCCTGATTGCTCTAATTTCCTTTGCTCGCTACCGTGACGGCCAACTTGGTAGAACCAATTCACGGCTTGCTCACTTCTACATTGCGCCCGCCATGCTGGCGCTGGCAATTTTGACTTTTTATCCGGTAATGTATGGGTTCTGGCTATCTCTCACCGACGCAGATCAGACTCGTCTGGGTGAGCAGGTATTCATTGGACTGGTAAATTTCTGGGAGGTGTTGACGGCCTCGGGCTTCCTGCGGGTAACAATTTTCACCCTGGTATGGACGGTAGTTAACGTCACCGCTCACATCGGTATTGGTCTCTTTTTAGCCCTGATTTTGCAACGTTCTAATATCAAAGGAAAAACCGCCTATCGCACAATATTGCTACTGCCTTGGGCAGTTCCGTCATACATATCGGTCCTCGTCTGGAAAGGGATGTTTCAGCCTGACGGATTGATAAACGATCTGCTAGGCACCGATATCAACTTCCTTTCAGATCCCACAGGTGCCCAAATAATTGTGATTTTAGTCAATATATGGTTAGGCATACCATTCATGATGATGTCGATAAGTGGGGCGCTCCAGGCATTGCCAAGCGACATGTATGAAGCTGCGAAAATTGACGGTGTTACCGGTTGGGACGCGTTTAGGTATCTGACATTCCCCAATCTAAGAAGTGCTTTAGTGCCCTTATCTTTGCTTGGCTTCATATGGACATTTAACATGTTTAAT
Organism: Candidatus Poseidoniaceae archaeon; assembly: GCA_013329355.1. GTDB lineage: Archaea > Thermoplasmatota > Poseidoniia > Poseidoniales > Poseidoniaceae > MGIIa-L1 > MGIIa-L1 sp9354u. The sequence continues at coordinate 13,122 of DUKK01000127.1, forward strand.
GTGATTTATCTGATGACTGATGGCGGTCCAGATTTGTATTTCGGCGAACCTGGACAGACTGATATCTTGATAACTTACGTCTACGATGTTGCCTTCCGTGATGGCGCTTATGGTGTCGCAGCGGCATGGTCGGTGATAATTTTCCTAATGCTACTTGCCTTCTCTTGGACATACATGAAGCAAACCAATGCGACGGAGGCAGCAGCGTGATTAATCAACAAGTCATTCGCACTTGGTACACTCCTGTCGAGGTCGTAACCCTGCAAAGCTGGTTAGTAGTTGCGACCATTGTTAACCTCCTGCTGTTAACCTTTGATTTTCTTCGGGGTGATGACCAATTATTGCTGATTGGCTTCATAGGTTGTACTGCATTGGCATTACTGCGTGCCATGCTACCTCAGCCCAATCAAGTTCAGCAACGAAATATTGCCCTAACAATTAGCATGGTAATAATCTCCCTTGGCGTATACCGATTAATCCTAATGCCTCTCTCGCTGTTTAATTTTTGGCTGAATGCATGGATGATCGCACCGGGGGTGTTGTCACTATTCTGGTTGTCGAATCGGGCAGTAGCTGTTTGGGCAACAAGGGAATTATCTGTATCTGCGATAGAATATGGATTAAAGCGAAATTTCAATCTACAGAAGCAACATCAATCAGTCGGCTCCCACATCACACTACTCCATTTTGTGGTAATTACCCTAATTCCGATAATATGGATTTTTGATATTGCGCTTTCCCCAGGTAACGCACTTGGTGGAGAAATAGGCGACTCGTTCACGGATGAGCACTTTGCGAAGATTCTCGAGGGGGAGTCATTTTGGTTGTGGTTTAGAAATTCGCTAATTGTATCTATTGGCACCAGCCTACTCGGATTAGTCATTGCCATACCAGCAGGATACGCCTTTAGCAGATACAAATTCACCGGGCGCGACGTCTCAATGTTTGCATTTTTGTTAGTGCAGATGTTCCCTGGCATTATCATTTTAGTTCCATATTTCTTGGTGATGAAAACACTGGGTTTGCTCAATTCTCATT
>DUKK01000127.1:14455-17242 GCA_013329355.1 Candidatus Poseidoniaceae archaeon
TGATGAAAACGCTTGGGTTGCTCAATTCTCATTTAGGATTAATTCTTGCGTATTGTGTTACTGCCTTACCATTGTGCGTTTGGATGCTCAAAGGTTTCTTTGATACCGTTCCACGTGAGTTAGAAGAGGCTGCAACCTTGGACGGTTGCAACCAATTTCAGGTATTCACCAAGGTTGTCTTGCCTTTATCACTACCAGCAGTCGCAGTAACTGCGTTGTTTAGTTTCTTAGCAGCATGGAATGAATTCCTTTTAGCACTGACTTTCAACACCTCCAATGATATGTATACTCTGCCAGTGGGGCTAGCTTCCCTAATATCAGCAACCGGTCAAGCTTGGGGCGACTTTGCTGCTGCGAGCATATTGGTTAGCTTACCAGTGGCGTTACTATTCCTATTCTTCCAGAAGTTCCTCATTGAGGGATTAGCGGCTGGAGGAGTAAAGGGGTGATACGATGGTTAGCGTGAGGTACAATGCGGTGTCGAAGCAATATGATGATGGATTTGTTGCAGTGGACGGCTTAGATTTGGAAATTAAAGATGGCGAATTCCTGGTGTTGTTGGGCCCCTCAGGGTGCGGCAAATCGACCACTTTGAGAATGCTTGCAGGCCTCGAGGAAGTAACCCACGGAGAAATACAGATTGATGGAGTCACAGTCAATCATTTGCCACCTGGTGCGCGAGGACTTGGCATGGTCTTCCAATCTTATGCATTATATCCGCACATGACTATTGCTGACAACCTCTCTTTTGGTCTCCGTATGGCAAAAGGCGAGATGAAACTTAGCGGCGACGATATCAAGCAGAGAGTCCAAGAAGCAGCTGAAATGTTAGACTTAGTGGACCATTTGGACAAGAAGCCCAAGGAGTTGAGCGGCGGTCAACGGCAGCGAGTTGCCCTTGGTCGCGCGTTAGTAAGGCGTCCAAAAGTACTTCTTATGGATGAACCACTATCCAATCTTGACGCTGAACTAAGGCACCAAATGCGTAATGAGATTCGTAAGTTACATGACGAATTAGGCACCACTACGATTTACGTTACTCACGACCAGATTGAGGCTATGACCTTAGCAGATCGGATCGCAATTTTGGACAAAGGATTGCTTCAGCAACATGATGAACCGCTAAATGCTTACCATAATCCAGCCAACGAATTCGTCAAAGGCTTCCTCTGCGAGCATATTGATGATTTAGTCAATACCGCAAATAGCCTCTTCAAGAAGGAGTAACTAGGGTGGTAACGTGAAGTCGCAACTATCGATTGCTATTTTGTTTATCATGGTCATACTATTACCGATGATTCCCGTATCAGCAGATAATCCAGAAATCGATTACTCAAGCGGCCTCACTGAATTTACCTGGAGTGGAACAGCGACTACAGTAGAATTGATTGGCGAATGGAACTGGGACGAAGTGACCACACTAAGCGAAAACTCTGGCACCTGGTCAGCTGGATTAGCCTTGTCGGAAGGAATTTACTGCTACAAATTCATTGTCGATGACGAGTTTATTTTCGACCCGACTAATCCCTATCGAGGCTACTGCGATAATGTCGAGAATTCAATTGTGCGCGTTAAAGACTCGTCTAGGCCTAATTTTGTCAGCGATTTGACCAATGGTCAGCTTTCGATTACATTTCAACCAGGAATCGGCGGGGCAGGGCCTGATGGCATTCCTGGTGGACTGGAGACAGCAACTTGGGACTCTGCCACCATGACTTGGACGCTAGATACCGCAACACTGACTGAAGGAAAGCATACTCTGAAATTAGAATTATCTGATACCGATGGTAACCAAGCATACGAACACTTAGTGCCGTTTTGGGTTGGTCCGCAGAGTGATTTTACTTGGGAAGATTCACTAATTTACATGATTATGACTGACCGTTTTATCAACGGAAATCAGAGCAATGATGGCCAATCGACGGGGGCAGCGGCGGGAGCAGATTGGCTTGGCGGCGACCTAGAAGGCGTAACTTCCAAAATACAATCCGGCTACTTCGCCGAATTAGGCGTTAACGTGTTGTGGTTAACGCCATTCAATACCAATGCACAGGGGACAGGGTTAGCGGCAGATGGTGTCCACGATGTATCGGCATTCCACGGCTACTGGCCAATCGAACCACGCCAAGTCGACCCCCGTCTAGGTACTGCAGACCAACTCAAAGAAATGGTAGATGTGGCCCATGCGGCCGGCATCAGAGTCTTGATGGATTATGTGGTAAATCACGTCCACGAAGACCACACATACTACCAAAATCACCCAGAATGGTTCAATCAAGGCTGTATCTGCGGCACTGAAAATTGTGATTGGACTGAATACCGACTTAGTTGCCAATTTACCCCATATATGCCAGATGTCAATTGGAAAGTAAGAGAGGCATCTGAACAATTTATCGAGGATGCTTTGTGGTGGTTGGAAGAATTCGACCTTGATGGTGCACGAATTGATGCGGTCAAGCACGTTGATGACCTTGCCGCCACCAATCTAGCAACCCGTATCAATGAACGGTTCGAAACCGTTGGAACGGATTACTACCTCAAGGGGGAAACGGCAATGGGGTGGTCTGGTGACAATCTTGCCGACAATCAGTTCCAGTATGATACTATCAATCGATATATTGGGGACGACTCGCTCGATGGCCAAGCCGATTTCGTTTTGTATCACGCAGTTGTTGACAACGTGTTTACTCAGGAGTCGAGAAATTACCAACACCTCGATTATTGGACCAACCGTAGTCAAGATCAGTATGTCTCCGGTGCTGTAATGGTGCCCTATGTTGGTAGTCA
>DUKK01000127.1:17581-18701 GCA_013329355.1 Candidatus Poseidoniaceae archaeon
GCAAGCCGGTCCGATAGCGGCACTGGTGACGCATACAATCAGTGGCAAGAACAAGGTCTACCTGGGCAACCCGGTACTGATGACACCTATGACAGAGTGCTGCAAGCCTACAGCTGGCTGTTGACAACGCCTGGTGCGCCAATGCTGTATTATGGCGATGAGTATGGCGAATATGGTGGCGCAGATCCTGATAACCGACACATGTATCGCGATTCAACTAATTGGAATGATCGGGAAAGTGCGTTGTTTGAAAAAATCTCAACATTAGGCAGGTTACGTAGCGAATCACTCGCCCTCAAACAGGGTATTTATTCAACGAGATATTCGAGTCCAGATTTGTTAATCTATGATATGTCACATGACGAACAGACCATGTCTATTATCCTTAATCGCGCCAGTGAGTCGACATATTATGGATTTGACAGCGATGATATCGTAAGGTTTGGCGCTGCAACATTATCAGGTAGTGAACTACTTATCCCAGCGAATTCAGTTACTGTAGTCGAATTGGATGCAGTCGTTCAACCACCGCCTAGGGATGAAGATAGCGAATGCTTGATTGTGCATAACTTCACCATCAATGAAACGTACTTTGTCGGAATAGACTTGACTAATACCTGCGACAAAGGAATAAACTATCCTGGGGTCAATGGTTCAGTAGATAATTCACTTGTTAGTGGTTTTTATGATGATTCAGAATGGTTCTACATGATTGGACCAAATATGTCGTATCGCATGGGTTGGCAATTGACAATTAATGAAACGATAGCCGATAATACCACAGTTACGTTGACATTTGCCGCAACAATCTTGGGTTGTAGCGACGATGATAATTCATCTCAATGGCACTATTGTCCAACCTCTACCCTTAACCATTCCTTTACCATCAATACATTTGATGACCATGATAACGACACGGATAGTGAGCCCACGCCGATACTCGGCTGTACTGAATCATCAGCGACTAATTTTGACTCCAGCGCGACTGAAGATGATGGGACTTGTCAATATCCTCCAGAACCAATACTAGGCTGCACAAACTCAACAGCGACTAATTTTAACGTCAACGCTACAGAGGACGATGGGACTTGTCAGTTTGCTGGTGACAGCGAGAATGATG
>DUKK01000019.1 GCA_013329355.1 Candidatus Poseidoniaceae archaeon
ATGTTCGGGTCTCAATGGTGCTGGAACCTTACCTGGTAATCGCTTATTAGACGCCCTCACTGGCGGTAGTAGTGCTGGTGAGCATGCAGCCAAATGGTCGTCAGAACAGTCATTTTCTAATACCAAAAATTTGCTTGAATCGCTGGAGTCCTGTAAAGCAAATTTCACCGCTAAGTTTGACGGCGAATCTGTTGACATGGTAAAGCGAGTAGGTGCACTAGAGCTTAAACTATTAGATGTTGCAACCAAATACACTGCGGGCCCAAATGACGCTAATGATTTGTCGAAATATTTGCATCAATTGGAGGAAGCAGGAATCTCTGCAGAAGGAATCTTCCTCGATCAACAGTCATTAATTGGTAACACCAATTACTCTTCGCTATTGAGAGTACAAGCCGGAATTAGGCTGTTAAAGGCATCAATAAGATCCTCACTAGCCCGCAACGAATCACGTGGTGTGCACCAACGCAAAGATTTCTTAGAAGAAAATCCAGAATTGCTCCATCACACAACAGTCGATAATATGGATAATGTCGGAACACTTGCATTAAGAAAGGGGCAGAAGGGCAATTGGATACTTGCACCTCAGTGAAAGACAATAACTACCTTGTCTTAGCGTAGTTCATGAGCGACCAGACTTTGTTCAGCAAAATTATTGCGGGCGAGATTCCATCACATCGTGTTGCCAGCGGTGATAACTGGTATGCTTTTCTCGATATTTATCCACGGAGAGAAGGCCACACACTGGTAGTTCCTCACCAACCAGTAACGAATTTGCAAGACCTAACTGAGTTCGAAATTACCGGCTTATTTACCGGGGTTCAGATAGTTCAAAGTAAACTTACAGAAGTGTTCAACACAGTTGATTTTACCATCTGTATACATGATGGCCCACTGGCCGGCCAGGAGGTTCCACATGTCCATGTCCACGTAATTCCCAGAACATCGGGAGACGGTGGCAGAACTTTAATGGCAATGTGGCCGGATAACCACTCGATTGGTGAACCCAACCATCAAACGTTAGCGAGCTTGGCGAGTAGGCTTAATGAGGTGCAGTAATGAAGCACCCTGACCCAGAAGAAATGGATGACGGTGTGCTTGATCATCGCGGTGAAGCATTGCCATACTTATCTAAATCTGCGAAGAATATGAAGATGGACAAATTACTGGCGACACCGATGCCAAAATTTGACGGTATAACTCCTGGTTCATACTTTTGGACTAGAGTACTGTACTGGATTTGCAATCAGATAAGCAAAGTTCAGTTTCGCTCGCTCGAAGCAACCGGAATGGAAGCAATTCCAGATGATCGAGGATCACTGTGTTGTGCGTGGCATACTAACGGTTTACTAGACGCACTGCAAATAACCCTAAATCACCCGAAATACTTCGTGTTTGGTGGTCGTCATGATCTAGTTACAAGGCCATTGTTGGGCTGGTGGACCCGAAAAATGGCAGTTCAGCCAGTGGTAAGAAAGGCCGAACTGCTGCGTGGAGGTTGTAGCGAAGCAGAGGCAAATTTTCTCAACGGTCGTTCCCTGATGACACTTGCGTCAGGAATATCGCACGGTTATGGCTGTGTATTGTTTCCAGAAGGTACGAGCCACAATAACGCCTACATGCTGAGGTTTAGAACAGGTCCAATGCGCACAGTGTTAGCAGCGAGTGCACTTGCCAAAGCCTCAAACAAGGCTATGCCAGTGATAATTCCAATTGGTTTACATTTTCGAACTAGGGAGTTTTTCAGAACCGATATCTGGGTAGAGTTTGGTCACCCGCTACAGGTTCAACAAGATGACGTTCCAGACTCCTTGATTGAGGCAATTGCTAATGGTTCTTGGTCCGAGCCGCCGGCAGATTCAGTGTTCAATCTGCGCGATAAGTTGCGTAGAGAACTAGTTCCACTAACTCCTAATACATATTCTTGGGAGGAATATCGCGGTCTACTATTGCTTGGGCATATCAAGAGCAGGATAGAGGAAAAGCCACTGAACACTTGGCGCGAAGAAGTAATTATGGCTCGTCAACTCAGGAACCAATATAGTGAGAAAGCGACGAATTTAGATGGTGATAATTTACAGCCAGAACAAATTAGTCACCCGGTAGTAACCAAATCGGCAGAAGCCGCAGAAATACTTCATCGCCATGGTTTAGATGGTAGGGATATAAATCAAAATTTAACCGGGATTTCACCACCCAATATTGGTAAAATACCTACTGCGATGGGTAGGAGCATGCTGTTTTTAGCACTCTTGCCGATATTTTTAATTTCGCTTTTGCCTCAAATTGTATTAGGTAGAGTTTTGGGCGATTCAACCGATGAGGGTATAGATGCAAGAACATCATATCAGTTTCTGGCAGCAATGTTGGGCTCAATTATTGTCTGGCCTATTTCATCTGCGATCCTAGTTGCCTTGATGTATTGGCAGGCGGGAACAATTGACGAATCTTTTGGATGGGACTGGACCGAATCATTTGGTACATCGGCAACAGAGCTAATGCTAGCATGCTCAATGATGTGGTTACTGATGTTTCCGTTATCGGTCCTTACAGGCAGAATATTCTCCTTAGTTTGGGACGATTTCACTGATTTACGAGGGTATTTCAGAAGGCAAAAAATCCCCAAAAAGGAGAAACAAGAACTGTTTGACTTAATTGCTGGGTTGAAGCAGGATTTGTCGGGTTCACCTTGATTTTTGGGTTTGATTCAAACAGGATGAACTATTAGCGTTACATATGGCACCCAGTGAGATTGTATCATTGGTCAGAAAGTGGATTGACGAAGAGAGGTTGTTCGTCAAGGAGCAAAATGACCCGCGCGCTCATGCGCATGTGCTAATCAAGTATCCTCAGGGTAAACAGGGGCATATGTTTGCTGTAGTTGTGCCTAAAAATCGCGATCTTGTTGCAATTTCCAGCATGACCAGAGTCGATGAAGGGCAACAAGATGAGATGGCTAAACATATGCAAGAAGATAAAGATGGCTGGGCGGAGTGGATCCATGACGCGCGCCTGCAACTAATCAGTTCTGCAGTTGATTGGGGTATACATATGGGGCATAAAAGCAACAAGAAACCAGGTCCACTGCAGGCATTTAACGTGAGTTTACCGATTTGGTTTGATGGGATAACCAAGAATGAATTTATGCACTCACTGCGCAGGTTGTGGCTAGCAAAACTAGGTATTATTCACGAAATCAAATACTCATATGGGCCGGGTGTCGGGAAACCAGGACCTGTTGACGACTGGGATAAGCGTAAATCTGCCCGTGATGAACCGTCGCACTCAAAACCTGCGGAACAGGAAAGTATCGAAGTAGAATTTGACGAAAAAATGTCATTTGGCACCAGTTTTGACCCCTCAGAGTGGGCATAATCTAGCCAACTCAAATATGACCTGAAAGGGTCGCAGTTAAGTATCATGAAAATCTGCTATATGCGTCGAAAGAGAGGGTTATCCATGAGTCAAGCATTCAAATCTGTTAGTTTAGTATCAATAATGTTGTTATCAGTTCTATCTGGAATGGTAATCGCGAGTGACTTTGCCGAAGCCAATACCGTGGTGATTACTGAACCACAGCAAATTGTCGACGGTGGCTCAGCCTCCGATACCCAAACGGCAATTGTTGGCGATAGTCAAGGGAATGTGCACATCATATGGGCAAGAAATAATCTTCACTTATACTATTCAATGTTAGCGAGCAATGGCGAGATTTTAATCGATGCCACGCAAATTACTAATCCAGGTATTCACAAAATATGGCATCCAGACGTGGTTGCCGATGATGATGATAATATCCACATCGTTTGGACTGACAAGTCTGGGACTCACAAGATTATGTACACTGCACTCAGTCCATACAAAATCCAACCTTTTAACGGCCAGACATCGACCGATGGCGCAATTACTGGCATAGATGACACAATAATATCTCAACGAGCACAAGATAGAGATTGGCCGTCTATTGATGTTGATTCACAAGGCAACATTCACGTTGCTTGGGAAGATGAGTATGATGAATTGGAGAAATTCTTCAACCAGCCGCAGGTTTACTATTCGATGATTCAGCCTGATTTCGTCACTCAAGATGTTATCACGCTGTTTGATGACACCCTACTCACCCCTATAATCGGACACAAAGGACACCCTGACATCGTAGTTGATGCTAATGACCAAGTACAGATTGCGTGGGATGATACTCGCGGTGGCAAAGTCGAATTGGTGTTTGTTATTGATACATCAGGTTCTATGTATTCAGAATGGGCTGACGTGTGCACCGTTATTTACGGCGGTTCATTTTCAGATGGTTCGTCCTTCGAAGGCATCAAACCACTGCTTGAAGTTGCTAACATGACGGTTTACGAAACAATCTATGGCCTTGACGGTGGTTTTGGTTTACCATCTGCTGCAGATAGCGGTGATTGTGCTGGTTATAATCAGAACGCTGGACCACGTTCAACACCGTTGGGTGACGGCGACGATTCAGGCGGCATCAGGACGTTGTCCACCACGGTCTACAACGGCAATCCATACTCTGGTAGTTCTGGCGAAGATTGGGGTCCGGGAACCAACTGGGCATGTCTCTCATGGCGTGACGCAAACGACAATGTCCCGGGTAGTCCACTAGCCGGTGGTGCTAACCACAAGTGGAATCCAAATGCTACTAAGATTGTCTTGCCGGTCTCCGATGAAGGGCCAAAAGATGGTGACCCATCCCAGCAGGCAGATGACATCAACTCAATCAGCGAAGCACACGACAGTTGTGTCAGAGCAGGAGTAATACCAATTGGTCTCTATGGTCAAGGCTACGGTGGTGCAGGTAACATTCAGTCACACTTCTTGGATCTTGTCAAGTGTCCAAATGGCGTGGTCTCGACCCAACCAAGGAACTGTCCTGGGTCAGACCCAACCAATAATCCAGGTAACGTCAATGCTGGCGGTCAAGCCTACGAGTTCCCATCCGGTAGCGGTGGGGCCGGTGCTATGGCATTGCTGGTAGAAGCGATGGTGTATGTTGCTACCAACAACTCGCGGGAGATTTACATGACCGTTCTCGATCCATATGCCAAGATGAATAATGACCCAACATGGACTCCGGGGGCCTCTGGGCATTCGGTTGCCAATGGTGGTTATGTCGAAGATACCGGGCCGGCAGAAACTGGTCATTTAGTAGTAGTAAATGATACAAGAATCACCATCGATGACGCATACTCATTCCACCCCTCAATAGGCGTTGACATGCAGGGTAACACTCACATTGCTTGGATGGACGCAAGGGATTATGGTTTCGAGAAGTCGGCAAACTATGAGGTGTATTACACCAAGTTGCGGCTGCAAGGTGCCGGTGCGTTTGATGGCGCTGAAGAAGGGCTGTCGACCTATGCAATCAAGAAAATCCAAGATACGGCAATCTCAAATGTTGAAGGATTAGACGGCTTAACTAACAATCGCCCTTGGTCTGGTCACTCGATTTTCCCATCACTGCTAACCGATGAGCAGAATAATGTGCACATTGCTTGGGTCGATTCTGCCAATGTGACAGCTGGTGAAGAAGTTCAGTATGCTCGCCTCAATCAAACCGATTTGACAGGCCTCGGCGAGTTTGCGCTAGACCCGTGGGAGATCGTATCGATAACTAGCTGGGCTAGTAACAAACTTGGTACAGACACCGCAGGTCGGCCAGAAATTGGTATGCCACCCGCCTTTGCCAATGATTTGGGTAGTGGTGCTCATGTCGGTTGGTCTGACCGAAACAAGTGTAATGACGAGCAAAACGGCGCCTTCACTATTTGTTATTCGCATGTTTTGACGGGCCAGGTGGACGTCGAGTTGGAGTTAGGAGAAACCTTCTACCACGTTATTGAACCGGGCGAACAGACGTTGTACAACATGACAATGAACAACTCAACCCCAGGAGATATTGATTTGGTAGCCGATACCTACGGTCTAAACATAACCGGAGTTCCACAGAATTGGTCAGCACAAATCTTCTTCTCGGATAATCAGACGCAAATTACCCCGACAACACCAATATTCCTCAAAGGTGGCGAATTCATTAACTTTTACCTCCGTGTCCAGGCGCCAACAATTTACCAGGCAAATGAAGACGAGTTAGCTCAAATTGTGGTCACTGCCAAATCCTACAAAGACCCGGCAATCAGATCTGATCTGACGACTCTTACATTGATGGACGTAGTCCACGGGATTAGTCTTGATACCTCTTTGAGTGTCCAAGATATTGAACAGGGCAGCCAAGCAACCTTCTCTATCACCATAACAAACACTGGCAACGTCCAGGATAGTTTCCTGTTCTGGGACCCTAATACGTTAGAGGGTCAACAAGAATGGTTGTTGCCATTTGGTTGGGAGATAACATTCCCACTAAGGGTCGAACTTGACCCGGGTAAATCTACTACCAAGATACTGACAGTCAAGGTGCCATCGACCGAAGACCCGGGAGCCTTCGTTATTTATCTGAAGGGTTGGTCTGAGGGCGAACCGATTAAATCGGTCGACAAAGGAACCTACGATATCCTTGAATTAGGCATCTTCGTATCGATTCAGTCTGAAGGAAATATCGTGTTTGAGGAACTATTACCAGATGAGAGCGAGGTTGAGGTAAAAGCCGGAGAGTGTCACACCTTTGAACAAGATGTAACCAAGAATTTTGAGTCTGGTAATCTAATTTTCAGCACACCGGGCGCTCCTGAAACCCAACCAGACGACATTGATGAATCGACTTGGCGAGA
>DUKK01000053.1 GCA_013329355.1 Candidatus Poseidoniaceae archaeon
GATTCATTATATGCTCGTTGATTTAGGTATCAGCGATGGACTTCTACAAGCCATGACTGTACGTCGTCGCGCTTTCCATAGCCCTTGCCCTTCTTTGTCCCAACTACTGTTTCGATTGCTGCCTCAGATGCAATATCTAAGGTCTTATCGCTAATGCTGCCGTTGTAAATTATCGCAATTGCGCCATCGGCTTCATTGGCCGCTGATGCAAGGTCTTTCGGCCCTACTGGTTCGGTTACTGTGCCATCCATCATGACGAATACCGCTTTTCTCGGCGCTAAATCGTCGAGGTGCGAAAATAGTTCTTCTACCTCTTTGGGTGCTGATTTTTTCTCGAAGGTTTCGTCCATTTCATCGGCCCAGTTCTTGTCTTCAACTCCGGCTTTTTTGTCGTCCTTTGCTTGTTTTTGCTTTAGCTGATGAGCAAACTTACTGGCCTCAACCTTCATTGATAGGCACTTTGTTACCGTCTTTTGCGGCAGGAGTTCCCACTCTTGGCCAACTGGAGCCTGAGCAACAAAGTCAACCTTCATCATCTCATTCAACTGACTGAAGAGCATCTCTCCGCCACGGTCACCATCGATTGCCAATACTACCGTTTCCTTGCCGTTAGCTAAATCGATTAATTCTTGTTTTATTGACCCTGCACCATCTGCTGAAATAGCATTTTTTACGCCGCAATTTAGCAAGTTCCTAACATCATTTCTTCCCTCGACAACAATTAATGAGGACGAGGTTTCAATATTCGGTCCACAGGTTAAACCATGAAACTGCTTGGCGGTACCAACTGTCAGAACAGAGCGTACTTCTTCAATCACAGTCTTTGATGCTGCCTCACCAGAGTTTACCAAATCGAGCAGTAGTTCTTTGGCTCTGTCTACAACGACTGTGCGCTTAGTTGCCCTAATATCTTGTATTTCAATCACTGATATTTTTGCCGTGCATGGGCCGATTCTATCGATAGTTTCTAGCGAAGAGGCGATAATTGCTGTTTCAACATTATCAAGGCTGCTGGGGATAAAAATCATGCCGTGAACCTTGCCACCCTTGTTCTCCATCTCAACATCAACGTGGCCAATCCTTGCAGTTCTCTGCAACTTTCTTAGCTCTAACTCGTCGCCGAGCAAGCCTTCGGTTTGGCCCATTATTGCACCGATGATATCCTTTCTTTGCACGGTTCCGTTGACTTTGATATCAGCGCGAACCATGTATTTCATTGCTTTATTTCCTTTCGAGTTGTTGCCACCTCGGTTATTGTGTTTCTTTGACATATGAATTCCTCATAGTCCACAGACCGCTCAGAATGGGTGAGGGAAGGCCCTCAAAACCAAAACCCCGACCAGAAGTCGTGGCATGAATGGAGTGTGAACAAACAACCCTGTTGGCACATCATTATTGAAACCTCTTGTCAAAAAATAACGCTTTTTCCATTTTCCCACAACAACTAATTCAATAATAGCAAGTGCATAGGGTGTATGTGTCCGAACCAATTTCACACAGTCTTGAGGCTTTTCACAGCACTATCTCTGTGATGTTGGTCGACAAAGTTTTAACGCGGGAAGAAAAGCGACTTATTATCAAATTAGCTAGTGCCTTAGGTCTTAATGAGGACGAGCCTTCGCAAATCTATCAAGCGATTAGAACTGGTAAAGAAGTCAAAGGTGGAGACCCGATTGACGATAAAAAAGCGCATGAAATCTATACCAAAGTGTTTGAAATTGCCATCGTCAACGCCTCGCTTTCTAGGGATGAATTCAGAGTTCTTGCACACTTGAGAGACATCTTTCAAATCGATGATGAAGAGCATCACCGAATTGAAGAGGAACTGCGTGAAATTGTGCGCGAAAAGTTCGAAGACCCGAATGTCATCGACAAAATGCTCGGAACATTGAGAGATTCGGTTAGCCTCGTTGGCGATTTGTTTGACGTCGTCCGTAAGAAAGCGGCTGATGGGGCCAGAAAATGAATGTCAAACTTGACCAATTCCTAGAGCAGTCCTCCCCGAAAGTGCTCAAATCGAATCGGCGCTGTCTGAAATTCCTCAATGATGCGTATGCTGCTGGTAATCCTGGCATGATTACTCGTCCCCGTGCCGATATTACCGCTAATCACGGTGGGTTTTCGGCGCACTATGGGTGCCCTGATCCTGAGATGAGAACTATTGCGTCGTGGCTACTGACTTATTCAAAGGAAAAACCTCGAAGACTAGCAAAACTAATTCCTGCACTGTGGAAACGGCACGGTCGTGAGGACTTGAAACTAGCCGGCCTATTACTGGCAAATCTATCACAAGAAGAGTTAGGTGAAGACCCGTGGATGGCATTAATCCACTTATTTGGCGAACGAGAACCAATGGAAATTATTCTCGAAATTGCTGAAGAGATGAATCGTAGTGGACATCAAGTTCCAGACAATGAGTGGCTCATTGCAATGGCCCAACAAAGTCCATTGTGGCATCAAATTGCGATGCTATTTGTTTCGGTGAGAGGGGAGGGATCTGTTGAATTGCGACAATTGGTTGTAACCGCACCTGGAGGCGGTGAGTTATTCGAACGTATCAGAAATAAGTTGTTAGAGCAGGATAATTGATGGACTACTGCGAGTTAGTGTTACCATGGCAGAGAGGTTTTTACCAACCGAAGACCCTGTCATGGAGGCCGTTTTACAGTGGACTGTAGAGCGTGATGCGAAAGACGTCAGACGTTTACTAGAATGGTTGCCAGAGGCACGTAGTAGTAGGGAACGAAAAGCGCTTATGGAACGAGTAAGGAGCCTATTAGAGGAGCTGGAAGACGCAATGAACAAGCTTGATGATTTACACTGAGGGTTATCATGACAACAGCTGTTATTTTAGCCGGAGGTAAAAGCAGTCGGATGGGGCAGGATAAGGCGGTCATGTTTGGCGGAGTTGCCCGCATTCGCGCTGAGTGTATGGCCGCTGATATCTCGAGAATTATTACCTTGTGTGGGGCAAAGGAAAGGAGATTTGATTTCCCCGGAGAGGTCTGGCCAGACCCAGAAAATTGTAATAATTTAGTTGAAATTCTCCACTGGACGTTTGCCAAGATAGATGGCGGGATACTATTGATCCCGTGTGATGCATTCAGTCTGACTGCCAAGGGAATTGCTGAGATAAACAACATGGCCGACTGTGTTCCAGTCGATGAGCACGGAATTCGCCAGCCACTCCATGCCAAAATAGTCAATCGAAGGTTGCTCAATTGGCAAGGAAAATCGATTAATGAACTGTTTGCCGGTTACCCGTCATTTCGGAGTGATGGTTTTGTCAGCGAATTTAACAATTTCAATACCCCTAGAGATTTGAATAATCCCCACTCGCAATAGCATCAATAACTATCGGATACAATCGATGTTCGATTTGCTTCACTTTTGCGCTCAAAGTTTCTTCGGTGTCATCTAAACCGACACTCACTTCGCGTTGTGCGATTATCTTCCCCGTATCCATTCCAGCGTCGACGTAGTGAACTGAGCAGCCAGACTTGGTTGCTCCTGCGGCAATAACATCCCGATGAGCATGGGCGCCAGGAAAGTCTGGTAGCAATGATGGATGAATATTGACTATTTGCCCTGCCCATCTGGAAACTATCTCAGGACTGAGTAAACGCATATATCCACTCAAAATAATTAGTTCAACGGAGTGTTGGTGCAATACCTTCTCGATTGCAACTTCATGGGCCAAACGTCTTGCCCTGCCCTCAAGATTAATTGGCAACTCAACAACCACTACCGGTGTGCCGAATTGTTTGGCTCGGTTAATACCTAGCACATCCGGCTGGTTACTAATCACTACACATGTTGTGTGCAGACAGTTCGATTCTTGTTGATGCCGCAACATTGCCTCCATGCCGCTACCAGAGCCAGAGATTAGGATCGCACATTTGAGTGGGTTATCGACCGTGGCAACGCGTAGTGAATTTGTTGCCATGTTGGGTGGATAGCGGTCTTTGCTTTGATTGCTTCGACCGTCAGTGTCTAAATAATCGATGACCGGTAAATAGCATTGACACTCCCAAATCATCAGCTGCATCAATCACTTCCTGATCCCGAATAGAACCTCCAGGCTGCACAATTGCAGACGCCCCTGAGTTTGCCGCCTGTTCGAGACCGTCTTTGAACGGGAAAAACGCATCAGACGCTAACACGCATCCTTTGGCTCGCTCACCAGCCCTGCGAGCGGCGATTTTGACTGCTTCCACCCGACTGGTCTGACCTGGACCGATACCTACTGTTGCTGTTCCCTGAACCATAACTATGGCATTGGATTTTACCTGTTCACAAACCCTGACGGCGAATTTCATACTATCGATTTCTGCTTGACTGGGCTCTACCTTAGTAACGACCTTGGCCTTACCCCAATCGATTACTGGGGCCTCTTCGGTTTGAACTATCCAACCTCCCTCAATCGGTTTCTTAACCAAAATTCTCTCAAGCGGAGCGAGTCTATTTCCCGGTGATTCAATGGTTAAGATGCGCCGGTTACTCTTTTTCATAATGAGTCCTTTTGCTTCAGCATCATAACCAGGTGCCATTAGAACCTCAATAAATAACGGTTCCATTGCCAAAGCCGTATCAACTTCTACCGGCTCGTTAAAACATATTATTGAACCAAAAGCGGACTCTGGGTCGCTGGCTAGAGCCGCCTCATATGCCTCTACTTGGGTCTTACCAAGTGCTGCCCCGCAGGGATTGTTATGTTTCACAATTACACACGCATGAGGCGTGTCTGGCCACTCATCAGTAGATAACGCCCGGCATAACCGCAACGTCGCGTCGGCATCGGAATAGTTGTTGTAGGACATCTGCTTACCGCCCTCGACGTGCGCAGTGACCAAGGTTGAATTGGTATCAACAGCCTTTGGATCGATATACAAAGCAGCTGATTGATGGCCGTTTTCACCATAACGCAGGTTATACAACTTATGCGCTGAAGCGAGTAATGTTTCTGGAAGTCGTTGCTCTTGTTCTGACTTATCTGCATAGTCCTCTGGCCTACCGATCCATCTTGCATGTAATTCATCTGATATCGCTGAGTCGTAAGACGCCGTGTGCTGAAACGCTGCCAGAGCTAAATTTTGCCTGAACTCAAGGCTAACCGCACCAGATTTACCCGCTGAACGTAGCTCATCAACAACTTGTGAATAATTATCAGGATTGCAGACGATTATTACATTCCGGTGGTTTTTAGCCGCCGCTCTAACCATGGTCGGTCCGCCAATGTCAATCATCTCTAACAAGTCCTCATCGGACAATCGTGGTTCTTGCTTCGCTGCATCACTAAAGGGGTATAAGTTGCATGCCACGATACTGATTGGCGGATAGCCTAGTTCGGCTAGGCCAATTCTATCTGGCTCGCTCTCCAATCTAGCGAGTAACGGTCCGTGTATTGCCGGATGCAGAGACTTTACTCGTCCATCGAAAATCTCAGGATGTCCTGTCACATCAGATACCCCAATTACTTCAAGGCCTGCGGCACGAAGTTTCTTTGCAGTTCCGCCAGTTGATACTAACTCATAACCCAATTCAGCTAATCCTTTGGCGAATTCTACGATGCCTGTTTTGTCATACACACTGAGTAGTGCTCTTGGCTTACCTGATATCGTCATTAGTGCGACCCGTTAATTGGTCTGCTATGAGCCGTATGAATATAGCGATGTGAAAATCAATCGCCCCGTGCTGAGATAACTTGATCGACACGCAATAATCCACATGCGGTTTCACATGCTGCTTCTAGTGCATGCAGTGCAGTGGTTGAACATTCCCAGACCTCGTCTAATTCAGCGGCTTTTCCAGTAGCATCAATACCAGATGCCTGTTTGCCCAAGCGTATCAATGATCTGAGTTCCAACAAGCCGTCAAGCATATTGTTACCAGCATTGGCAATAAGAGTCGTCGGGATTGATTCCAGTGCCCTGGCAAAGCCCTCAATTGCCAACCGTTCTCGCCCGGCGATTGATTCCGCATACTCCCTTATCCCTAGGGCAGCAGTAATGTGTTGATTACCGCCACCGCAAGAAACAAAGCCAGTTTCTACTGCCTTAGCAACTGAATTAAGGGCGTCATATAGCCCTCGAACGAATTCTTCACTGGTTGCGCCACCGCCGCCGCATACGTCTATTGTGGTCAAGCCTGAATCATCGCCTACATGTAAGTAAAGGCGATCTCTAAGTCCCTCAACGCTGTCAAAGGTCTCCACCCTCATTGATTCAAATTTACCAAGAGTTTGTTCGTCGATGCTATCTACATGGTCAATGAGTAGCGCGCCAGTGGCTAATGCGACATCTTCTGCCCCAGCTTTATCGACTGATGCCAGCACACAAATACCATTATCAGCCAATTGATGCATTATTCGAGCATCAACGGTTTCTGCACAAAACACTAATTTTGCGCCACTGTTAATAATCTGCTGAGCCTTATGTTTGAGGATGTTTTCTTCGGCGGCCATGAATGCTGACCATTGCTCAGTTGTCGATATTTCAATTTCTGCCTCATAACTAGTTTTTTCAATTTCAAGAGGGCATGAAAGTACAACAACTTTGCCAGCACTTAACTTTCTTGGTAACTTCTCTAAGTCAAGATCTTTGTCAAAAATTATTCCTTTGATTAATGAGGTATCAGATAAACTGCCGGTGCCTTTCTTGGCCATGCGGACGGTTTCGGTATTGACGAGCCATTGCTCATCAATGCGCCTAGCGACGTGCTGGACGGCGCTAACTACTAACTCAGCCAGATACTCTCCTACAGGCTCAACTGCAGTACCGGTCATTGCCGTAAGGGCTACTGACCGTAACTTTGCGTCGTCGCTGAGGGTCACCGAGTGCGAATTTTCTTCCCAAATGGCAATGGTTTGATTCATAGCAGCCTGATAGCCTTTGACTAAAACCAATGGATGTAGGCTTTTTTCTAGTAGGACACCGGATTGTCGCATCAATTCACTGGCAAAAATAATACAACCAGTAACGCCATCACCGCAGGCGTTTTCCTGAGATTCAGCAAGTTGGACAAAGGCCTTTGCTGCAGGGTGTTTTACTAATAATTCTGCGACAATCTTTGCCCCATCATTAGTTACTGCGGTTTCTCCATTGGTCTTGTAGAGCATCTTGTCAAGGCCATTGGGCCCATAGGTTCCTTTCAGAAGGTTACCAAATGCTACGGCGGCTGAAACCAGTTTCTGAGTTACAGCAACACCACTAGTAACAGAAGTTGTTGGCCTAACAATTGCTACTGGTGCACGGCCGGAACCATCGTTAGGTTGCTGAGCCATATTACGAGGCAGAAAATACCTATTGAATAAATCTTCTAAATCAGTGATTACTTGCCCAAGCCATGTATCTTCTTGGCTTCGTCATTACTCCAATGATAGGCTAACTTGAGCAGTTTCAAATAATGACCAAGGTTATCACGCTTCATCTTGTCATGAAGTGCCTCGTTAGTGATGAAAATATCGCCCCATAGATTAGCAGCAGTACCTTTGTTGCCCTTTGGTAGGTCAAAGACTTCTTTGGTTGTTGGCTCGAGTAGCGAGCGCCACACTCTAGCAGGGTTTACTGCCATGGTGACCTCAATGATGACTTCGCTTTCCTTAATTCCGGTGCCGGTCTGCCATGAGTCGTTACCAAGATCTGCTAGGAATGGCAGGGTTAGATCTTGAATTGACAAACTGGTCATCGGGTCTGCATTGGTCAGCGACGTGTAAGCCTCACGCATTCTGCCTCGATCAGCACCGCGGGACCCAGTAATGGAGCGCAACTTATCGATAGAGGTTGGAACTAGGAACCTGATGTCGGTGTAGTAAACTAATGGGTTGTCATCCTTGGCCCCGAAAATGTGGGAGTAAGGTGCAGACCCTGCTGATTCGCCCAGAAGGTCGATTGGATAAATTGTCTTGAGCGCATTAGTTGCAATCGACTGGACGATTCTTCTCATCAAACGATCAGGCGCGCTCGAGATATCATCAAACGAATTCATGTATTCTTCCATATCGATGATGTCGTATCCTCTAACTGAGATGATTGAGTGAACACTCGGCCCGACAACCTTCTTCTCACCATCATGGAAGTTTGCTTGGCTTATCCAGCGGGCACCTTGCGCGACATCACTCGCCGCAACTAAGTCGGCGTATGCCTTGAATCTGCGAGTTACTCGATTCATGAAGTCTGCTTGGTCTAGTTTCGTGAATACAGTTGCTTCATAGTTAGACTTCAATGCGTGGTCTGCTACTTGACTCGCATTGACACAAGTCAACAAGTTACCTTGATCAGACGGATACATGATTAGCCGGCGACGCTTGGAAGAGCCGCCTAGTTGACCGACGAGTGGGTCGGTCAAAATGTAACCTAAACAAGCGCATACTTCGAATAGTCGAGCATACTTATCTTCATCACTTGCTCTAGCAATCCACTCATCAAGCCCTGGCTCGATACAGTGGAACTCGAGTGGTACCATCTCAGAACCAGCACCGAACATTTGCCTGACAGTAGAGGAGCTCATCATACCCATTAGAGAATACATTGAGGTCTTACCCGTAGTCATGAATACATCCGTTATCCCTTCTTCGCCAAAGGATAGGCGGCGGTCTGGTAAATTAACAAGTAGATTAAATGCGGTTGGTGTGTCTCGATTACCGTCAACCGCTGGCCATATCCAGGTATGAGGGCGGGTTGTTAGGAAGCCATTCGCATCCTTACCAAATCCGGCAGGAGAATACCTAATCCAGCCTAGACGATTGTTGAATGAAACGTTTCTGTGCATCAATGAAGGATAGAAACACTTGTCCAATGGGTCAGAATCTGGGACGACCCCTCGGTGACCAAGCCCCCACAGGATTGGTTCCCATTCAGGGAATTCAGCATCTTTCTTGCCCAAAAATATGTGACTATCTCCTGGGCTGTCTCCCGTCAGGAAAGAACCGCCCATGCGCTCTTCATCACCTGTTGAACAGAAGAAAAATGTCTGGGTTGTGAACAATTGCTTTGGTGTCCACATGTTAGCATTGATGATAGTCTTCTGCTTGAGAAAATCTGAAACATTCAAGATTCTTCTCTCAAACTTAAATCGCTCTGCTTCAATCCAAGTAGAGCCTAAGAATAGGTTTGTGTTGAGCAGTTTAGCTTTTGCTGGTCCGATATATCTAACCCTTGGATCTGACTTAGACATATCAGTTTCAGGGAGTGCCTCCCACGGTCCTCGGCTAGGAATGTAATCCATGAATGCTTCATGCGCGAATTCTTCAATCTCAGCCTTCTTTACGGTTTCTTCGACTTCATCCATTAACCGAACATAGGTCTCATTCGGGTTAATTCTACCAGTTGTTTTGTATTCTTTATTCGATACTGTTCTATGTTCCCACATTTATTTCACCTCAGAATTTTGGCGCGCTCGAGGCATCACCTGTGCTATCTTCGCTGGAATCTGGCTCTGCTGCTGCTTCTTCAACCTCTGCATCAGGTTCGGAAGCAGCCTCAGTAACTGTTTCTTGGACTTCTTCTTGTTGTTCTGCAACTGCATCGACCTTATCCTTGACTGTTGCCATCATCTCTTCCACAACGGCTGCTGCTGCTGCTTCTGCAGTTTCCTTTGCCTGTTCAATTGTGTCTTCATTGGATTGTCTTACGACAGTGTCGGCAGCAATTGTCGCTGCGACTTCCGCCTTAGCAATGACTTCTTCTTCCGAGGCCCCGCCACCAACGCCACCAGTTGCTTGCTGAAGAATCAGTGCCGCTGTAGCAGTCATCGAGGCATCTACATATGGTGCAGCTCGATAGAAATACTGAATCATAAAGCCGACTGTACCACAAACTGCTCCTAAACCAATTATCCAGCCGTTGTTAATATTCTGCACGTTATCTGGATTTTTGTATAACTCATCTGCTGGTATACCTGTTTCGGGGGGCCACCAAGTCATACCAAGTGCATTGGTAATCGATTCCACAGTTGCCCATACGGCAAAAATTATCATAATGATTGATGCGTAATTCATCAATGTTCTATTTTCTAAAAGGAACGCAACCAGTGCGTCTCCCTCTTTCACATCGCCATCGCTTTGCCCATCCGCAGCGCTCATGGTTCGGGGTGTTTTGGCTTATTATTAAAGTGGATTGCCTAATATAAGCGCGTTTGAAGCGATTACGAGAGGTTCATCTTCGACCTTTTCTGGCTTTTCTCCGTTGACTCTTACCAGAGTGCTCCCAAGCCCTATTGGATCTGCTACGACGGTCTTGAACGTCTTCCCAGTGAGGGTTAGGTCGCTCTAGCTCACTAGGCATCTCATCAAAGGTCTTGACTGAAATAGAAATCCCCCCCAATTCCTCTTGCAATTGACGGATATTAGCACCTCCTTTACCCACCAAAGTTGCAACCATATTTGCAGGAACGTAGACATTGGCATTAGAGTTTGAAGTAAATACAACCTGAGATTCAACCCCGATCCACTCACGGATTGTCCTGATAAGTGAGTCCTTAGCAAGTTTGCGAATGGGTGATGTCGCCCCTGATTGGCCATCGACCGGGACAACGGCAATCTCTGAGCCAAAAGCAAACATCTCATGAGTAATTTTGCCACTGGGAAATTCTACTACTTCAATGACCGGCCTTGCTAACTCCTCCTGCATCCCTGATGGTGGTTTTACGGTCATTCTCAGTTCCAGAACCTGCTGTATTTTACCTGCCTCAACGTGCAAGATAGTGTCTAAAACCTGGCTGACCAAGCCAAGTTCTACCTTACCAATCAAACGCTGTATTGCTTCCAAAGCGGAATTGGCGTGAGTAACCCCGAGAAGTCCCACACCCGCCAATCTCACATCGGCGAATATCTCGAAATCACGCGCCCTCCTTACTTCATCGAAAATTACGAAGTCTGGCCTAACCAAGAAAATAATCTCGGCGGTTTTTTCTAAGTCACCCTCAAGCGGCGCATACTGAGTTATTCGATCGGCCAACTGCAGGTCACGCGGTGCCTCCATGGTCTTGACCATCGTGCCTAAATCGTTGTCTAAATACTCGGCAATTGCTTGTGCCAAGGTAGTCTTACCGGAGCCGGGTCGGCCACAAATAAACACACCTCGGTGATGATTGGACAACCGTTCAATCAGTCTTTCATCAAGATCGTAGTCACTAAGCGAGAGTTTAGCAACCGGACGTACGATGGTTATTTCTCGTGCATCAGCAAATGGCGGCCATGCACAGGCAATACGCAAATCTCCTAATTGGACAACTTGGCACCCCTTACGATCTATTTCCAAAAAACAGTCGCTGCGATGCTTGTTTTGCTCTGCAAGTTCAACCAACTCCGACTGAAGTATTTCCATCCTGATAGTATCCCATTGGCCGTCGTGCTCTGCAACTTCCACCAATTTTAACTCGCCAATACTCCCGCGCTTTACCCTTGGGGGACAATCAGCCTTGAGAAATACTGTGTGCACATCTTGCTCGAGTAAATCCTCGATAAGACTGGGTAATTCTGGATGGTCACCATGCTTAGCCATGGGATTATGTCGAAAGTCGAGGCCTTTGACCCTTCGCATGTTGATTTCTGCGATTACTCGTTATTCTTGACGATAGTTGGCTCCATCATTTCAATGCTCCACCAAAATGTTGCAATAGTTACCACCGATAGACCATAGGTTTCTATCCTCGAATCACTGCCCCACATAGTCATACACCATTCAGCAAAAATTACTGTGACGATGACGAAAGACAACGCATTGAGGAATCCGTAGGAATGAAGACCCAGATATTTGAAAGTCATTTCTCGGTTGGATACTGCCCAAACAAATCCAACTATTGTTGACAGCGCAATGAGTGTCCAAGCAGTTGAAAATGCATCCCTAGTCGATACTGCGACGATAATGGTAATTACGGCCACAACAGCAAGCATTCTTTGCGCACCGGCGTAGGATATTCCCATGGTGTAGGCTGATAGTTCCCGATTATTCAATCCTCTCATCTATCTCAGAGGCGCGGGTTTCGATTTGCTGCTTAGCAAGTTCTACCCATTTGACACTCCTAATTATTGACCCGGGTTGTGGATATATTGTGTCTCCTGAATTAGTCGACAACATATCGATCATAAATCGCCATTCTCCGGCTAGTGGAAGTTGGG
>DUKK01000232.1 GCA_013329355.1 Candidatus Poseidoniaceae archaeon
CTGTCCCGTTTCGCAATCCGTGATATGGGTAAGACAGTCGCTGCCGGTGTCTGTTTGAAGATTGAAAAGAAGTGATTCTAAAGTTAAGGTTTGACAGGTTGGAGGATTGAATTTGGCAGCAGTTACAATCATCAAACTGACTGGCGAAAACCACAAAGATATTGATCGCGTTGCCAACCAAATTAAGACAATTTGTGACGCTGGTGGAATCTCACTGCGTGGACCAATACCACTACCAACCAGAAGACTAGTCGTCCCCGTTAGGAAAGCTCCAGATGGAGAGGGCAGTGAAACCTACGACCATTGGGAATTACGTGTTCACAAGCGCCTGCTTGAGATGGACATCAACTCCGGTAAGGATGAGTCGGCGCTTCGACAGGTTACCAGGATAGAGATTCCCGACACTGTCAGTATTGAACTTTCAATGCGTGTTGCGAACTGAGTCAAAGACTCTCTACCTCAGCTACGCCCGATTCAACTAACCAGTCAGCAGTATCTTTGTCGATAAAGTGTATATCATCCTCTTCCAGAGCGATCTCTACGCCATCTCCCAATACAATTGGCTCTGGTAAGGACTGAACAATCCTAATGCGAATCATCACCTCTTCGGTATTAGTTGTCGATGTGCTTTCTTCAGCACTCTCTACCGCTGATAAATCGGTCAGGGTTTCGACAATTTTCTTTGGTTTCTTTTTAGACGGTGCTAATTCCATCGCCGCCATGTGCTTGTCTGCACTATTCTCAGTAGACTTTTGCTTGAGTTTAGTATCTTCGTGAGAGGTATCCAGTCCCGATTTGACATATTCGTCAATATCAGGCCACTCCTCATTGTAAATTCGATCCTCTTCATCATATTGTGAGTCGACTAACTCAATTTGTGGTTCCTCATCGTCAATTATCAACTCTGGGGGTGATTGACCGGTTAAACCAGCCGGGCTTTCGATAAATGAGTCCAACTGCATCGTTCCTCTTGAGTGTTTTTTTCGCTCGGTCACCCCTTCAGCAAGGATGCCTTTTTGCATTGAATCCCAGTCAATCAATTTCTTGAATCGGTCCATTTGTGTTACAATTCCCGTGTAGAAGGCCTTCTCAGCAGGGTCGTGCCGTGCCCAATCCATTGGTGGTAAATCTTGATTCGTCCCGAGTTGAGAGTCGGTTCTCAGCGATTGCGAAGCAAGGTATTGCATCATTGAAACCAATCGCTTCCTCGATAATTCGGATGCAATTCTACGAATATTGGCCTGACGTTTCTGAGCATTCTGCAATCGTAATCCAGTGGTTCCGTTCATAACCATGTCCTGAATTTCTGCGTCGATGCCGGCAAGCAGTCTGCCAACCATTTCCCAGAAATTTTGCCTTGGCAACGGAACTGGCATATGCCTTGATGCTTGTTGTCTTCTTGTGGCGAATAATTCCTCTTCGATATCGCGCGCCTGCGCTTTATCGAGAAATCTATTGTCCGCCATAGCCATCGCTCAACTATGAAGGGACTTGAACATTAATACTCAAACATAACAACAACTGGTTCATAATCAAAGACCTCACCTCGCAGAGCGAGGTGGATTACCATGGCAAGCCGATTTCCGTCACCAAATCACTGGGCTAGGCACTTAATCACCTCAGTACTTGTGTTGGTAATAATTACGACTCCATTGACAAACCTTGTTGCTGCAGACAGCGAATCATGGTCGCCCGAGCCGGTGCAAGTGTGGTCTGAAACCGAAGGCTTTGCACCCGCAGAAAATCAAAGTCATCTGGATGTGCAAGCGGCTGATTTACTGCAAGTACCGGCAAATCACACCATTACTGATGCAAATTTAACGGTCTCATCACTATGGAACCCTATACCTTACCAAAACACGACATTTGGTTACAATCAACAGAGTCAATGGCACGGCACGATAACTAATGTGGAAGAAAATTCAGCAGCATTGACGCTAGAAAAACTCAATGTGTCTAATATTGCAGAGGATTTTGAACAAGTTTCAGCAGTTCCTGACGGCGGCTGGTTGCCCAGTGGTCGTGACGGCGAGGTATGGATGATTGCTGGAATCGATACGCCAATTCCCAGTAATTCTGGTATGTCAATACCAGACAAGGGATTTCAGAACAGCTCATTTCTAGCTACTACAGGTGCTGGGGATTTGGGTCCAGGCGTTGATGCGTGTATTCATAGTCCAGTAATCGATGTACCAAGAGTAATCAATAACTATACTGTGTCTTTTCAGCACTGGACTGCTTTAGACATTTCAGATTCAGTTGACTTGAGTTACCGTAATGCAAACCAAGTTTGGATTAGCCTACCATTAACAAATAATCTCAATCCAGTAAGTGATCAGTGGGAACAAGTAAACATCTCACTTGACAGTATCTTTAATCAAGCACAATCAACAACAAATTTCCGATTTTGTATCTCAACTAGTCAATCGAATGTATTGCGTGGCGGTTGGTTTATTGATCAATTGGAATTGTTTAACGAAGGCGATCAAATGGGTGCGTGGTTTCACGGAAACTTTTCGGGTGATTACCTTCCATATGCAGCATCTGAATTTATTTTGCCAGCCAATCTGTCTAATTTCCCCTACCTTGATGAGTTAGAAATCAATCTAAACTGGGATATTCAGGGTTACCTACACGATTATCTATTCGTTGAATTTTCTTTTGACAACGGTCAATCTTGGAATCCTATATCCGGTAATTACGGCATCCCTGGCTTAGGAGTGTGGCATAACGGTAATCTGTATTACACGGAATCAAGAGGCTGGATTCCTGTCTATCTGCCAATAGTTCACAACTTTACGAATTCAGGAGGTTTGAATCACACGCTGTTCAAGTTTACCATTTATACCAATGCTGGGATAAATTATGGCGGTGCAACCTCATCTGGTTGGGAAGGCCTTGCTCTTGATCAATTGGTATTTCATCACAACAGGGGTAGCAGCAGTGCTCAGAGCCAGGTTTTTCATGATTTCAATAATATACCAAATATTGCATTTAACTCATCAGATGGCTGGCTATCCAGCATAACCCCGGAGACCAATCAGTGGCAATGGACACACATTATGGGACTCAGTGCCCAGCATTACCAAGTATTCTCATTCGATACCTTTGATGAGCTACCTTTGGGTTGGTCAGTCTCTGCTCAGAGCGACAGCCAGTGGGAATATGGTAAACTTCCACCTAACCGGATATACGGACCTGATGCATGGTCATCTGGTGAAAATGGTATTGGCATTGCGCTAGATGGTCGGCATGACAATGAAATGTATACCCATCTAGTATCACCAGAATACACTATCCCGCCGAATTCATCTGCTCGCTTGTCATTCAATAGTTGGATATGCACCGAGGCTAACTGGGATGGCGGAGCAGTATCAGTATCTACTGACGGGGGCATCAATTGGTGGTTTTTACCACCCCAGGTTAGCGATTTCCACGATCAAATATCAACAGCCAATACAAATTCACCTTTTTATGGTGAAGGGATATTAGACGGCTCTACAATTCCCGGAAGTTGTCGCAATTCATCACTGCCTTTCCAACATAAACAATACGACATCTCTAATTTATCCGGTGTTGATGTTAGATTCCGCTATAGTTTCTTCGCCGATCAACTGGTTGAACTCGATGGTTGGTATATTGATGATGCTGGAATTGAAATTGATGTATTCACAAATTATGGAACCTGGTTATCTCAACCAATATATCCAGATTCAAACTTTGGCTGGGGACGAGTAGATGGTCTGGTTAACGAGCCGCTTGGAACTGCGGTAACCTTCGACGTAGTTGATCAGCTATCCGGTAACACTATCGCTGGCTACGAAAATCTGACCTTGCCAATTGATTTAAGGCTGAACCCGCTAGAATATAGCGCTATACAGATAAGGGCAAAGTTATCCAGCAATAATCACTTCGTTACGCCATCTTTGGTCAAGCTAGAGGTTGGTGTTGCCTCGTATTTCGATAGCTACCATGCTAAACATTTGGTCAACAACCAGCAACTGAATATTACCGATGACGGAGTAATTACTTCCGGTAGTGAATTAGCATTCGCCATTGCAACTCAATCAACTTGTCCGGCAATCGATGCAAGGATAACAACAGTTGGCACCAATGTTGCGTATTCTTCAAATTATTTTTCTATGGACTATAATTTTGAGCAAGATGAGTTCAGCATAAGTGAGTTCAACAATCATAACCTCATACCTTCATTGGATGATATTATCACAGTGTCGCTTGATGAGACTTCAGGACTGACCTATTTTCACTATCTGCCGCAATGCGTATTGCCAACAAAGAATTTGACAATATCACTCGAGCATGATAACACCGTTTTGTATGCTGATAATACATTATCAGTTATTGAACACCTATATTTAGCAGAGTCTTTCGCTTCAATATCGCTTGATGACATTCCCTACAGCAGTGACGCTGATGGAAATTATCTACTTACTCTTGAGGCCAACCAGCAGTTGAACGTGACCTACAATGTGTTAACACCAATCCATGCAGGCAATCAGGGAAATAGTGTTACCTCCAACATTCTCCTTGAACTGAGGTCTTCATCAGGAGGAACATTACATTCATTACACAATAATCAACTTGTTGCTACTTACTCAAATTCACTCAGCAATCACAATATTGTCACCGACAGTGAATGTCACAATCAGCCGATGTATACCACTTCACTATCAATAGATGCGAGAATTTCGATGTGTTCCGTCACTTTTGTAACGTCTTCATCAGTCGACGTCAAGCTAATCGACCTCAGTGCGGTTTCCCCAGTAAGTGAGTTTACCGTTATCTTGAATCCCCTTCAACTTAATTCGGTTAAGCATGGAATTGAGAATATCTCAAGCGATCACGTAATTTCTTTACCGGTATCTGTAACAAGTGACTTCGGCGCAGCAACCACCACATTTGATTACGAAACTTACCTCCACCACATCGATCGAATTACCAACATCAACCGTTCTCAGTGGCTACCTGGTGAGGAGTTGTCTGTTGAGACATCACATGTGAGATTTAATCCTCTAACGATGAGTGATTATGGCTATGTCATTGACCGAGTGGTGCTGACAGGGGCCGCTGCGCCAAATCCGAATGACGCCAAATTTGTAATTGAGGTTTCAGAGTTATACTCATCTTCACCAATCTTCAGGATAACATCAGGTGCCGACAAATTATCCATCAATCAACATAAATCGTGGGTTGATTGTAGCGATGGTTACTGTTTGATTTATTGGGCCTTACAGAGTAATTGGTTACTCAATGATATCGATGATATCGCTTGGCTGGTTACCTCAACAGATGGGGACGGTAGTGCGACTGGACCCGCTGTTTTGGTTCGTGATACCCAATTTAATGAGGTTGAAAATGACTTGGAAGTGTTCGAACTTACCGTTCTTGATGATTACAATAACGATATTAGCGATTGGACAAACCAAAATTGGCCATACAGACTTTCTGATGGTGCTACATTACAAGTAAACGGTAAAGTCAGATTTGAAGGTGTACCAGATGCTTACCTCAATCAAAATGACGCTGAGGTAGAAGTTCGGCTCACTGCGGTACAACTTAATCCCGCAAATGGGATGTTGGACACATCACTTAATTGGACGGTTTCATGGTTCACCGAGGTAAGTGTAGATGGGTTGTTTTCAGTGACAGCTTCAACACCCGGCATGGGGCAAGTTCCGTCTAATACCAATATCGTAATCTCTGCTCACATCTCTAGAGTGGGGCCGCCCTCCGAGGTAAATAGTGGCGCAGTCGATCATACATCCGTTAATATGAAGACACGATTTATCTTTGATACTGCTGATCCCGTGGTTAAGTCAATAAGCATTTATGATCCAGCAGGATTAACTCCAGCCGATGGTCACATTTGGACCCTGGATCAGGATATTCCAATTCAGGTGGTTATCGAAGATGTAGAGGGCCTTGATACAGAATTAGTTGTTTACACATGGGCTGAATACGCTGATGATATAAACGGAGATGGGGTGATGGATGAGATAGAATATCGTGTTACTACAGTATCGGTAAACTATGCGTCGAGCCTCGCAGTAGTGGACATTCCAGCGGTATCTTGGCAGGAGGTAAAGGGGCCATTTGAGTCTGGCAGACTTAGTGTCGTGTTAGCAATTGATGATTTGGCAGGTAATGGTCTTCAAAATGGTGGTAATTTCGGTGAAACCAATGACTCGGCGACAATAATTGTTCAAGATCAACTGCAAACTCTGATCGATACATCTGCATTGTCACTGGATTTAGTTGAAGGTAATATCTTACCCTCTAATAAACACACATTCACGTACTCTCTTACGGATTATAACGGCATCAACTCTCTCGACAGGATTTCGATTGCACTAGTTGGACGGGAATCTCCTGACCACTGTAACATCGATTACATTCCACGTACCGATGTTGTCAACTATGATGTCAACTGTTTTGAAGAACAACCCGAGGTCAAAATCTCACAGATTTCTGGCCTGCAGAAATGGTATGTTGAGACCGAATTTTATCTTAGTTGGTCAGCGGTTATAGACAACCAAAACCTAACCGGAATTCCCTCGTTGAAAGTATTCGATGACGGTCAGGATTTGATGCTCGGCACATCATACATCAGAGGTTTATCATGGCAGGTGAACTCAGCAGTTGCAGTCGACAACATCCTATTCACTGATACTGTAGAACCTATTGGGGTGACACTAAACTCAACATTATCGGCTAATCCAGGTGACCTTGTTGTCGCAACTAGCAAGTTATACCATAACCGTACCAATATACTCCTTCGTACTTTATCACAAAGTGACGAATTTGGTTGCTTAGTTAATGGAGTGTCACAGCCGATGGAGGCGTTGGATTTTGTCAACGGTCACATAAATTGTTACCATGAAATCCCGCCAAATACCGCAGTGGCAAGTTATCAAATTGTCATTTGGACCTCATCGGCTAATTCGTCATACTATGACAGCAAAACTGGTATCATCAATATCGATAATGACCAACCGGTTTTGCAGTTAGAGTTACAGGATTTATTGCGGATTGATTCGAATCAATTAACTCAGGTAATGTTCGAAGGTCAAATTCTTGAATCAATGCCGATAATCAATCAACAATTGACAGTTAACTGGAACCTTATGCGTAACGGAGTAATTATTAATTCCCAACCCTTTACTATTGATGTCGAGTTACACAAGGCCAGTGAGGGACACTATGATTTTGCAGGCTTGGTCAATTTAGGGCACGTTGCCAACCATACTTTGATGGAGAATGATGAATTAATAATATGGTTATCATTTAATGATAATTCTGGCCAATCCTTACTTGGCTTTGCCACGATAAACGAGCCACTAATGCCAAGAATTACCTGGTTTGAGTTCTTACCGACAATCAATTTGGTCGAGTTGCGGAGCGACAAACCAACTGCTGGTGAAACACTGATTATCGCAACAAGGATAGTTAATACTGGGTTAGAATCTGGCAATGTTACAGTGAATCTCTATGATGATTCTGGATTGTTGCTCCAACACCGGACGATTTATCTTGACGGCGGAAAATGGGAGTTAGTAGAATGGGATGTTGAAGCTTGGACAACTGGTGATATTACCATAACAATTGGTCTAGAGAATCACTCTGAATCTGCGTCACTGACTATCAAGGACGTTGCAGAGTTTGAGTCGCAGCAAGAGGATTTAATTGGGACACTGGGATTAGTAGTTATCTTATTGATTATCGTACTTGGTGGTTTTGCTTATGCGTATTTACAACGGGCAAAAGAATTGGAACAGTACACCAAACATCACCTTGAACAAATCGCGCTGCGAAAGCGCGAGATAAGTAATACTGCGCGAAAACCTATCACTACCTCGGAAGAGGAATAGTCAAGAATGACATGCTACACCCTTGACTTACTGGCGAGGTTCCCGAGCGGTCAAAGGGGGTGGACTCAAGATCCTCTGCGTAATGCTTCGCAGGTTCGAATCCTGCCCCCGGCATCGAATCC